>NZ_ANBC01000427.1 GCF_000341125.1 Nocardiopsis lucentensis DSM 44048
GTTCGTCGGTGGTCATGGGGCCATCATGGCGCACCCCTGCCCTCGGAACCCCCTCGTCGCCGGACCGACAGCGGGCGCACCCGGGCCGGTCCGGCCACCGTCTCCCGCCTCAGGGAGCGCAGGAGGGCCGCCATCATGATGAAGGCGATGACGAAGAACGGCAGGCCGAACACGATGATCGTCTGTTGGAGGGCGTCCAGCCCGCCGACGCCGGAGGCGGTGAGCACCGTGGCGGCGACCGCTCCCTCGGCCACACCCCAAAAGACCCGCTGCCGCGTGGGGTTCCTCGCCTCACCCGAACACAGCATGTCCACCACCAAGGACGCCGAGTCCGAGGAGGTGGTGAAGAAGATGACGACGATGAGGATCGAGATCACCGACATGAGGGTGGTCAGCGGGTAGTGGTCCAGGAACGCGAACAGCGCTCCGGGCAGGTCCTCCTCCACCACGACCGCCTGGACGAGCCCTCCCCCGCCGTACATCTGGATGTCGAAGGACGACAGTCCGAACACGCTGAACCACACGATGCTGAACGCGGTCGGGATGAACAGGACCCCGATCACGAACTCTCGGATGGTGCGGCCCTTGGAGACGCGGGCGATGAAGATGCCCACGAACGGTGACCAGGTGATCGTCCAGGCCCAGTAGAAGACGGTCCACGAGCCCTGCCAGCCGGTGTTGTCGAAGGTGTCGTTCCAGAACGACAGCGGGATGAGCGACTCCAGGTACGTGCCCGTGGACTCGATGATCCCGCGGGCGAGGAAGACCGGCGACCCCAGCACGAACACGTAGACGAGCAGCCCCACGGCCATGACGATGTTGATGGTCGACAGCCACTTGATGCCGACGTCCAGCCCGGAGGCGACCGAGGCCACCGCGATGCACGTGACGATGGCGATGAGCGCGAGCTGGGTCACCCGGTTCTCGGAGACTCCGAACAGCTCGTTGAGGCCGCTGTTGATCTGCATCGTGCCGAGACCGATGGTGACCGCCACCCCGAACAGGGTGCCCAGAACGGCGATGATGTCGACGGTCCGCCCGATGGGCCCGCTGATCCGGTCACCGATGAACGGGTGGAGGACGGAGCTGACCCGGAAGGGCAGCCCCCTGCGGTACACGAAGTAGGCGAAGGCGAGAGCGGGCAGGCAGAAGATCGTCCAGGTGTGCAGGCCGAAGTGGTAGAGCGTGAACCCCATGGCCTGCCGGGCCGCCTCCACCGACTCCGGTTCCACGTCCGCCCGGGGCGGGTCGGCGTAGTGGCTGATCGGCTCGGCCACCCCCCAGAACATGAGGATGCTCCCGATCCCGGCGGCGAACAGCATGCAGAACCAGATGAAGTCGTTGTACTCCGGTTTGCTGTCCTGCGGCCCGAGCCGGACGTGGCCGTAGCGGCTCAGGGCGATTCCGATGAGGAAGACGAGGAACGTGGTGACGCCGAGGATGTAGAGCCACCCGAGGTTGGTGAGAATCCATCCGGACACGGCTCCGAAGGCGGTGTCGACGGCCTCGGTGAAGACGATGGCGCTCACCACGAAGACGATGGCCAGCGCGGCGGAAACGGAGAAGATGACCGGATCCGTCCGAAGTCCCAGCCGTTGTGTGATTCTGTCGAGCATCCCGTGTGCTTTCTGGTGTCCGTGGCCCGCTCCACCGCGCCGGAGCGGCTCCTGACGGCGACTCCGGCCTCGCACGATACAGCGGACGGGGGAAGGGGGAACGGCACCGCCCCGAAGCTTTCGCGAGCGTCGCGTGTGTTCTCCCCGAAAACCTCGCGAGGCACACGGAAGAATCCTCGAAGATTTTCCCAGGAGGGATCGGTTCAGAATGATCCACCCTTTTTATAGGTGGAATATCATGACATTTCAGATCATAGGTGGCGCGATCGTCGTCCTATCGTCACCCGGTTCTCCACGGGTCCGTCCCTGAGGCCGTCGACGAACGGCCCGCGGCGGACGACGGGCTCCAGGAGCATGTCGGACCGTTCCTAGTCAGTGAGCAGGAGTGAGTCCTGGACCCACTGCCGGTCACCACGGACATCCCGAACGGTTTTGGGTGTCCTGGTCGCCCGCGTACTCGCCGCGTCCGGCTGCACGGATCGCGTCCGTGGTCCGGGGGCGCGGGGGCGGGGTCCCTCACACCCAGGAGCCTCCGGTCGGGCCTGGACGGTCCGATGCCCGCCAGCATCGCTCTGGTGCTGGCGGGGCGGGGGCGTGCGTCGCCGGATCGGATGCCCTTGGGCGCGTCGCCCGACCGCGATGCTCGCGGCATCGTGACGGGTCGTCCTACGGGTCTTGCTGGTGAGGGGCTTCTGCCAGTGCTGGGCTCCCCACTTCGAGGTGTACGCCGGATCAACGGCGATGACCGCGATACCGGTCTGGTCGGCCATCGACGTCAACCGGGCCCGGAGCTTGCCCGTGGGCATGCCAGAGACGAGCTGCTTGAACCGTTTCCTGCGCCCATGCTTCTCGCGAGTCTTCTCGGCGGTGAAGTCGAGGTCCTCGACCGCGATCGCCTTGACACCGCAGGTCTTGGCCCAGTTCAGCAGCCGGGACAGCGCGTGACGCACCTGGGCGTCACGATGCTGAGCGGTGCCGGACAGGTCGTAGGAGAAGCGTCGGGGCTGCCCGATCGGGTTGCCGCAGGTATCGAGGAGCCAGGCGGCGAGGTGATCGGCGTTCGTATCGACACCGATCACGCCGTGAACGAGGGCGGCATCGAGCGGGATGGTCTTCGTGGGCGGGATCGTCCACGACGCGGTCACGTACCAGCGCCCGCGTTCCACGTCGAGGTGGATGCGGTAGGCCACGGCCCGGTTGGCTTCCACGCGGTCGGACCATTCCTGGCCCCGGTGCGGGAACCGGACCTTCGCGGCGAGGACGTACCGGCCGTGCTTGGCGTTGGCCAGCTCGCTCAGCGGGGCGGGCAGCTTGATCGAGACTTCGCCCTCAGGTGTGATGCGGATGGTTTCGTTCCCGTACCGCTTGCCGGACTCTCCGTCGGCCTGGAGGAACCAGCGCTCGGCTGCCCACCGCTCACGCCATTCGGCCCCGGTGAGCTGGGCAAGGTCAAGGTTGTGGCGGGTGTTGAGGAGACGTTTACCGCCGCGTGCCACGTGCACGATGCCGTTCTCGCGGTCGGCCCGTACTTGGGCGAGACGGTCTTGGAGGATGTGCAGGCGCCGGGCCTTGTGGAACCACTCGTGTGCCGAGCGGTAGCCGCCCGGAGCCCGCTTGGTGCCCTTCTCCCCGACCGGGAGCGACAGGCGGTGCGCGATCGTCTTGACACCGGCTTCGAGGGACTGGATGTGCGCTGCCTGCCCACGCCGGGCCAGCGCCCATTGATCGTGCGTGGCTTTCGTCAGCGACCCGGCCCAGCGGGACGACGAGGCGCCGGTCAGCTCCCGCTTCCGCGCCGCCCACGTGTCCGTGGAGTGCTCCAGGCCGTCAGCGCAGCGGGCCTTGAGGTCCTTCGACGCGAGCGACCCGAGGTGCGCACCGATCAGGCGCAACACCTTCTCATCCGTCGGGGTGAGGTGCTTGAGCCGGTCGCGTATCGCCACACCGGACGGGCCGAGAGCAACGAACGACGGATCGATGTTTCGGAGTTTGGAGTCAGCCACGCTCGGCGGCCTCCAGCGCCTTGCGGGCACGGTTCTTCGCCGAGCGGCGCCCGTACAAGCGTGCGCAGAACGAGGTCAGCACGTCCACGATGTCCTGCACGAGGTCGTCTTCGACTTCGCCCTCATCGAGGACCAGGAGACGACGACCGGTCGCGGACAGGGCGGCTTCGACGAGTTCGACGTTCATGCGGCCGAGCCGGTCCTTGTGCTCCACCACCACGGTCGTCACGGCCGGATCGGCCAGCAGACGCCGCGCTTTGGAGCGGGAGCCGTTCATGCCGGACGCGATCTCGGACTCGACCCGCACGACCTTGTTGTCGGTCTTCGCGGCCCACGCGGACAGCCGGGCGACCTGCCGGTCCAGGTCTTCCTTCTGATCGTGGGTGGAGACACGGACATACAGGCCCAGGCCCCCGACCGCTTCCGGCGCGGTGTTGGCGTCGATGTTCACCAGGATCGTGCGCGGCCCGACCCGCTTGGCCGGTACCGGCAATGTCCCCTCACGGAACCAGCGATAAGCGGTATGCGGATGCACACCGTTCGCGATCGCCCACTCCTTGAGGTTCATGAATGCACACTAACACGCACTCAAAGGCACCAAATGGCACTAGAATTCGAGCAGTTCCCAACCCTCCGTGAAGAGGGCGCGCCGCGGGCGTGCGCGCCCTCCGGGCCTGCGGGGTCGTCATGCGTGGTTGAACGTCGACGGATCCGGTCCGATCCGGCCGTCGCGGTCGAGCGCGGAGATCGCCGCCATGTCACCGCCGTCGAGCTCGAAGTCGAAGACGTCGATGTTCTCGCGGATCCGCGCCGGGGTCACGGACTTGGGGATGACGATGGTGCCGAGTTGGAGGTGCCAGCGCAGCACGACCTGTGCGGGGCTCTTGCCGTGCTTGGCGGCCAGCTCGGTCAGCCCCGGGTCCTCCAGCAGGCCCTTGCCCTGGCCGAGCGGGCTCCACGCCTCGGTGCGGACGCCGTGCGCGTCGTCGGCGGCGCGCATGGCCTCCTGGGACAGGTACGGGTGCAGCTCGATCTGGTTGACCGCCGGGACGGTCCCGGTCTCGGCGACCAGCCGGTCCAGGTGCTCGGCGGTGAAGTTGGAGACGCCGATCGAGCGGGCGCGGCCCTCGTCGCGGATCCGCTCCAGAGCTCGCCAGGTCTCGACGTACAGGTCCCGCGCCGGGGTCGGCCAGTGAATCAGGTACAGGTCGACGTAGTCCGTGCCGAGGCGGTCGAGGCTGGCGTCGAAGGCCTTGAGCGTGCGGTCGAAGCCCTGGTCGTCGTTCCACAGCTTCGTGGTGAGGAACAGGTCCTCCCTGGGCAGGGCTGACTGCGCGACGGCCCTGCCGACACCCGCCTCGTTGGCGTACAGCTTGGCGGTGTCGATAGACCGGTAGCCGGCTTCCAGGGCGGTGGTGACGGCCCTCTGGGCCTCGTCGTCGGAGACCTGCCAGACGCCGAAGCCCAGTTGCGGCATGGTGCGGCCGTCGTTCAACGTGACGTGCAGCATGGGTGCCTCTCCGGTAGGGGTGGGGGCTGATGCTCGGTGGCGCCGGGGCCCGCGCCGCGAAGTTCGCGGCGCGGGCCCCGGCCGGGCCCTCAGGATCCCAGACGCACCAGCATCTTGCCGGTGTTGGCTCCGCGCATCATGTCGAGGAAGGCGTCGACCGCGTGGTCGATCCCGCCGACGACGGTTTGCTCCGCCCTCAGGGAACCCTCGGCCAGCCAGGTCGCGGCGCGCTGGGCGTACTCCCCGAACAGGTCGAAGTGGTCGCCGACGATGAACCCGCGCAGGGTGAGCCGCTTGCCCACCGCGAGGAAGAGGTTGTCCGGTCCGGGCACCGGCTCGGTCGCGTTGTACATGGAGATGGCCCCGCACAGCGCGATCCGCCCGTGGGTGCGCATCGCGCCGATCGCCGCGCGCAGGTGGTCCCCGCCGACGTTGTCGAAGTAGACGTCGATCCCGTCCGGGGCCGCCTCGGCGAGCTGGCCCTCCAGGTCGCCCTCGCGGTAGTCGATCGCCGCGTCGTAGCCGAACTCCTCCAGCAGGCGGCGCCTCTTCTCCGGGCCGCCCGCCGAGCCGATGACCCTGGAGGCGCCGAGCTGGCGCGCGATCTGACCGGCGAGGCTGCCGACCGCGCCCGCCGCGCCCGAGATGAACACGACGTCGCCCTCCTCGACCGGGGCGATCCGGGTCAGGCCCGCGTAGGCGGTGAGGCCGACCATGCCCAGAACGCCCAGGTAGGCCTCCGCGGGCGCCTGGTCGGCGTCGACCACGCGCACCGCGTCCGCGTCCAGCAGCGCGTACTCGCGCCAGCCGCCCATGTGCAGGACGGTGGCGCCGACCGGGACGGCGTCGCTGCCCGAGGCCGCCACGGTACCGACGGCCCCGCCCTCCATCACCTCGCCGAGCCGGAAGGGCGGCACGTAGGACTCGGTGTCGTTCATCCGGCCGCGCATGTACGGGTCGACGGACATCCAGTCGTTGCGGACCAGGACCTGACCGGGGCCGGGGTCGGCGACGGAGCTCTCGACCAGGGCGAAGTCCCCGGGCTTCGGCTCTCCGACGGGACGCGCGACGAGGTGGACTTCCCTGCTGGTGACGGACATGGTGCTTCCTCTTACCTGTGGCCGGGTGGTGCGTGGCACGCGATCAGCGCGCGCACCCGCACACAGTAGACCTGGCGATCATCGCGCTACCAATAGAAATGCCCAAGGTGGGCATAGATTTTCCTATGGGAGCGCCAGCCGGCGGGCGGAACCGACGCTCAGGGCGGGGGTCCGGTCGCGGCGTGCCGCGGACCACGTGACCGGAGACACCGCACGCGGCCCGCGGCGGTGCGGACGCGAACCATCGACCGCGTCCCGTGGTCCCATGGGCGAGAACGTTTCCCGGGGGCGCGGAGGGGGTCGGGCCGATGATCGGCTGGAGGGCGCGGAGTGCGGAGCCGGACCGCGCGCGCGAGCATACGGGCCGACGACGGAACCCGGCCGTGACCGTGGTCGTCTGGGCGGCGGTGACCGCCTTCGCCCTGTTCGCGCTCGTCAGGGCATTCGGCTGGGAGCGGGGCTACCCGCTGGTGCCCCTGATGGCCTTCACCCCGTACGTGCTGGTGGTCGGGGCCGCGGCCGAGCTCGTCGTCGGGCTGCTCCGCCGGTGGGTCCCGCTGGCGGTGCTGGCCACGGCCGTGCTCGTACTGGCGGTGTCGGTGCTGCCGCGCGCGGTCGACTTCGGGGTCAGCTCGTCGGGCGACACGACGATACGACTCCTGACGCTGAACGTCCTGGGCGGTGGCGTGGCCGCGGCCGACGTGGTGGAACTCGTCCGCGACCGCGAGGTGGACGTCCTGGCCCTCCAGGAGGTCACCCCGGAGATGGTGGACGGTCTGGAGGCGGCGGGTCTGGACACGGCGCTGCCGTACGCGGTCGACCACTCCGCCCCCGGCCCGTACGGCAGCAGCGTCCACTCGGCCTTTCCGCTGACCGACCGGGGTGACCCGGGCCGGGAGGTCGGCGGGTTCCACATGGCGCACGTGAGCTTCGAGGTGCCCGAGTACGTGGAGAAGGAAGCGAGGTATGGCTCGAGGCCGCCCCCGGTGGAGGTGGTGTCGGTGCACCCGGTGCCACCGCACTCGGCGGAGAGCCTCCCCCTCTGGCGGGCGGGCCTGGCCTCGCTCCCGGACAACGACGCCGAGGCGCTCAGGATCCTGGCGGGGGACTTCAACGCCACCCTCGACCACGCTCCGATGCGCGCGGTCCTGGACTCGGGCTACGCCGACGCCGCGCGGGTCCACGGAGAGGGCCTGACCGGAACCTGGCCCGCCGACGGGCCACTGCCGCGGGTCGCCATCGACCACGTGCTGGTGGACACGATGATCGGAGTCCGTGCGTTCGAGGTGCTCGATGTGGACGGCAGCGATCATCGGGGCGTCCTCACCGAGCTGACGCTGCCCTCCTGGCGGTAGCGTGCGGCGGGAACACACCGACCGATCGGGGGCACAGTGAGCGACTACGCCGAGGCGACCGTCCTGTTCGACCTGGACGGGGTCCTGGCCGACTCCGGGGAGAGCATCGTCCGGGGCCTCACCGCCTGGGCCGGGGAGCGTGGTCTGGACGTGGACGAAGTCCTGCGGTACCACGCGGGCCGCACCGACCTCGATCTCGTCCGCCTCGTCGCCCCGCATCTGGACCCGGAGTCGGAGGCGCACCGAATCCAGGCCCACGAGGTGGCGCGGGCGGAGGACGTCAGCGCGATGCCGCACGCCCGCGAGCTGATCGCCGCGCTCGACGAACGGCGCCGCCCCTGGGCGATCGTGACCTCCGGTGGCGACCTGATCGCGCACGCCCGCCTGGAGGCGGCCGGGCTGCCGTTCCCCGAGGTCATGGTGACCGCCGACCACGTGACGGAGGGCAAGCCGCACCCGGCCCCGTACCTGCTGGGGGCCGAGCGGACGGGGACCGCGCCCGAGCGCTGCGTGGTGGTGGAGGACTCCCCGTCGGGTGTGCGGGCGGGCCGGAGCGCGGGGATGCCGGTCATCGCCGTGGCCTCCGGCCACACTCCCGAGGAGCTGGCGGAGGCGACCGTGGTGGCGGCCGACCTGCGTGAGGTGGCCGACCTGCTGCTGTGACCGGATGCGCCGACGTCCGAGGGAGCGCCCCGGCGTGCGGTGACGGCGCCACCCCCAAACCGCGTGTCATCGGGTGATTGGCTACGTTTGCCGCATCCGAGTCGAGGAGATCCCGTGGCCGAACCCGTCACCTTCACCCCCGCCCGCGCCGAGGACGTCCCGGCGATCGTCGCTCTGATCGCCGACGACCGACTGGGGGCGACCCGCGAGAACGCGGCCGACCTGACCCCCTACCTCGCCGCGTTCGAGGCCATCGACGACGACCCGGGCGAACTGCTCGTGGTCGGCCGCCGCGGCGACCGGGTGGGCGCCACCTTCCAGCTCTCCTTCATCCCCGGCCTGTCCCGGGGCGGGGCGAGCCGCGCCCAGATCGAGGCGGTGCGGGTGCACGCCGACGAACGCGGCGACGGGGTCGGGGCCGACCTCATGACCTGGGCCGAGGCGGAGGCCCGCCGACGCGGATGCGCGCTGGTCCAGCTGACCTCGGACGCCACGCGCGAGGACGCGCACCGCTTCTACGAGCGGCTGGGCTACGTCCCCTCGCACGTCGGCTTCAAGAAGCGCCTGGACTGACCCCCGGGGCGGGGTCCCCCGCGTCATCGTCGGGCGCCGCGAAGTACCCCTGCACGGCGGCGCCGACACGGTCGGTGTCACCGGTGGCGAGCAGGTCGAGCAGGGCTCCGCGCAGCACGGCGAGCGCCCGCGTGCGACGGGCCTCGCCGAGCGGTGTGGCGCGCTCGTCCTCCGGTTGAGCGCTGGCCAGCAGGGTCAGCCAATCCCGGACGGTGGCCTCGGCGAACTCCGCCCACGGCCCGGTCGGGTCGACGAGGGAGCGCGCGTACCCCTCGGCCCACAGGGTGAGCAGCGCGCGGTGCTCCTCCGTCGCCAGCCACTCCCACACACCCAGCGCCGCCCCGGACAGGTCGGCGGCGCGCACGCGCTCCAGCATGTCCAGTTCGTCGGCCCGCGCGCGCTCCAGCAGCGCGCGGATCAGGCCGTCCTTGCTCCCGAAGAGGTAGAGGAGCACCCGGGGACTGGAACCGATGGCGGCGGCGAGCGGGCGCAGCGACAGGTCGGCCAGCCCGTGTTCCAGCGCGTACCGGTAGGCGGCCTCCAGCAGCTCCGTCTGACGCGGCGAGGAGGTTGAGGATGTGCTGTTCACGGACCTAGACTAAAGCCACTGAAACACTCGTGTCAGTTATTTGGAGTACCCATGGACAGCGAGATCCGCCCCCTCGGCCGCCCCGGTGACCTCGGCTGGGTCGTCATGGCCCACGGAGAGGCCTACGCCGAGCAGTACGGCTGGGGCTTCGATTTCGAGGCCCTGGTCGCGCGCATCGCCGCCGACTACGACCCGAAGACGGGCGCCGCCTGGATCGCCGAGGTCGGCGGCGAGCGCGCGGGCTGCGTGTTCTGCGTCCCCGGCGACGACGAGGGCACCGCCCAACTGCGCGTCCTGCTGGTCCTGCCGAGCGCGCGCGGACACGGGGTCGGGGCCCGCCTGGTCGACCGGTGCGTGGAGTGGGCGCGCGCGTCGGGCTACGAGCGCGTGTCCCTGTGGACCAACAGCGTCCTGGGTTCGGCGCGGCGCATCTACGAGGCCGCCGGGTTCACCCTGGTCGACGAGGAGCCGCACACCATGTTCGGAGAGGGGCTCGTCGGCCAGAACTGGCTCCGCGAACTGTGACCGGATCGGTCCGGCCCCCGGCGCGATCGTGTCTGCCGCGGACCGGTGCGGCCCTGCCACGATCGACGCATGGCACACGCACTCCTCGTCATCGACGCACAGAAGTCCTTCCTCCAGCGCGAGAGCTGGACGGCCGCCTCCGACCCGAACGTCGCCGACCGGATCGCCGTCCTGGTCGACCACGCCCGCCAGCGGGGCGACCAGGTGGTCTGGGTCCTGCACTCCGAACCCGGCACCGGCACCGTCTTCGACCCCGAGCGCGGCTTCGTCGAGCTCATGGACGGGCTCGGGCCCCGGAACGGCGAACCGGTGCGCACGAAGACCGTGCACAACGCGATGACCGGAGCCGACCTGCACGGATACCTGACCGAGCGCGGCGTGGACGAGGTCACGGTCTGCGGCGTGCGCACCGAGCAGTGCTGCGAGACCACCGCCCGGGTCGCCTCCGACCTCGGCTACCGGGTGACCTTCGCGGTGGACGCCACCGCCACCGAGCCGATCGAGGCCCCCGGCTCGCCGACCGGCCGCTCGCTGGAGGAGGTCCTCGCCGACCCCGCCACACTGCTCCCCGAGGCGATCGTCCAGCGGACGGGGTACGCGCTCGCGGGCCGCTTCGCCGAGGTGCGCACGGTCGCCGAGATCACCGAGGGAGCGACTACACTGACCGGATCGTGACCACTGTCGTCTTCCTCCTCACGCCGGGCCTGCACCTGCTCGATCTCGCGGGCCCGGCGCAGGTGTTCTCCACCGCCGTGTCCCTGCTGGGGCTGGAGTACCGGACCCGGTACGTGGCCGAGCACACGGACGTCCCCACCGCCCAGGGCGTGGCCCTGCGCGCCGAGACCTCCTGGCCCGAGCTGGAACCGCGCGACCTGGTCCTGGTCCCGGGCTGGTACACCGGCGACGCCGCCGTGCGCCGCGTGTTGACCGACGACCAGGCGCGTGCCCTGACCGCCCACCACGCGGCGGGCGGCACCGTGGCGAGCGTGTGCTCGGGGGCCTTCGCCCTGGCCGAGGCCGGTCTGCTCGACGGCCGGCGCTGCACCACCCACCACGAACTCCAGGCGCTGCTGGCCCGGAGCCATCCCCGGGCACGGGTGGTGCCCGACGTGCTGTACGTGGCCGACGGCGGTGTGGTCACCTCCGCGGGGATCGCCAGCGGTATCGATCTCGCCCTGCACCTGGTCACCGTGCGGCACGGGCCCTCGGCCGCGGCCTCGGTGGCGCGGCAGATGGTGGTCTACGCGCGCCGCAACGGTGACGGGGGGGGAGCCGCAGGCCAGCGCCATGCTGCGGCACCGGGGGCACGTGGTGGACGTCGTACACCGGGTCCAGGACGCCATCGACGCGCGGTACCGGTCGCCGCTGCGGCTGGCGGAGCTGGCCGCGGCGGCGGGGGTGAGCGAGCGTACGCTGACCCGCGCGTTCACGTCGGCGACCGGGCTGACACCGCTGCGGTACCAGCAGGCGCTGCGGCTGGAGCGCGCGGAGCACCTGATCGGCGCCGGGGAGACCGTGGAGGCGGCGGCGCGGGCGGTCGGCTTCCAGGATGCCCGGATGCTGCGGCGGCTGCGGTCACGAACGGCCGTCGAAGCGGCGCGAACGACCACCGGACCGTCCTGACGGGCGGCCCGACGGCCCGGGCCCACACGGTCAGGACGGCACCGGTTCGGCTCTCGACCGCGACCGGTACCGGGACGGGCTGACCCCGGTGTACCTGCGAAAGGCCGTGCTGAACGCGAACGCGCTGCCGTAGCCGACCCGCGCCGCGACCGCCTCCAGGCTCAGGTCCGGTTCGGCGGTGAGCAGGTCGGAGGCGGTGGTCAGCCGCCAAGTGCGCAGGTAGGTCATGGGCGGTGCGCCCACGGCCCGCTGGAAGCGCGCGGCCAGGGTGGCGCGGGAGACGGAGCAGGCCCGGGCCAGCGCCTCCAGGGTCCACGGGTCGGCGGCGCGTTCGTGGATCAGCTCCAGGGCACGCGCGACCACCGGGTCGCTCTGCCCGCACAGCCAGTTGGGGACGCGGTCGCAGTCCTCCTCCAGCCACGCGCGCACGGCCATGACGAGGAGGGAGTCCAGGAGCCGGTCGGTGAGACTGGCCTGGGCCACCCGGCCGGAGGTGATCTCGCGGCTCAGCAGGTCCACGAGCGCCGGGTCGACCCGCCCACCCGGCAGGACGGTCATGGGCGGCAGCGCGGTCAGGGCGAGTCGGCCGACCTCGCTGTCGTCCTCGTAGGCGCCCATGACCGCCGTGTCCTCACCATCGGGGTCGTTGCCCCAGGTCCCGACACCGTGGTTCATGGTCAGGTGGACCTCCTCCCCCTCGGCGGACACGCAGCGCTGGCCGGGAAGAATGGTGATGGTGGGCGCTGGTGCGCTCGCGGCGGAGTCCGAGACGACGTACGGGTCGGGGCCGCGCATCAGAAGCAGGTCGCCGGGGGCCAGCACGGCCTGCCCGTGGACGCTGGTCACGCGGATCCGCCCCGAGGTCACCACGACGAGGGCCAGCGCGGCGCCGTCGCGGACCTCGACCGCCCAGGGCGGACTCATCACCGTGCGCAGCGTGCAGGCGCCCCGGGCTCGGGGGCCGTCCAGGAGATGGGTGAGGGGATCCATGAGCCCACCCTACGCCGGATCAGACGATCTCTTATGTGATCCAGTATCTGAACCATGTTTCATCTGAATCGGCGCTGCTGTACTGAACGCATGACGACACACGAACGCATTCTTGTCACCGGCGGCACCGGCATGACCGGGCGCCGTGTCACCAACCTCCTCGAGCAGCGCGGCGTCGACACGCGCGTCGGGTCCCGGTCGGGCACGCCGCCCTTCGAGTGGCACGACACCGGCACCTGGGACCCGGTGCTGGAGGGGGTCACAGGCGTCTACCTCTGCTACCACCCCGACCTCGCCTTTCCCGGGGCGGCCGAGACCGTCGCCGCCTTCGCCGCCCGGGCCGCCGAGCGCGGGGTGCGCAGGGCGGTGCTCCTGTCCGGGCGCGGGGAGGACGGCGCCCTCGCCGCCGAACACGCGGTCCGCGAGGCGTTCCCGGCCACGACCCTGGCGCGGTCCTCGTACTTCGCGCAGAACTTCTCCGAGTCCTTCCTCACCGAGCAGGTCCGCGCGGGGACCACGCTCCTGCCGGTTCCGGACGTCGCCGAACCCTTCATCGACCTGGACGACCTCGCCGAGGTCGCCGTGACGGCGCTGACCGGGGACGGACACGCCGGACGGACCTACGACCTGACCGGGCCCCGGTCGCTGACCTTCACGGAGGCCGCGGCGGTCCTGTCCGAGGCGTCCGGACGGACCGTGGAACACCGGTCGATCACACCGGAGGAGTACGTCGGGGGAGCGGTGGCGGAGGGTCTCCCCGCCGAGCTCGCCCAGGGTCTGGTGGAGATCTTCCAGGGGACCCTGGACGGACGCAACACCGAGCCGACCGAGGACGTGGGGCGGGTTCTGGGCCGTCCGGCGGGGGACTTCGCCGACTACGCCCGCCGTGCCGCGCGCACCGGGGTCTGGGCCTGACGGAACGGCCATCGTGACGTGGCCTAACGTGGGGTCACTCACCCGCTTCCGTCGCTGAGAGGTCCCGTGTCCACGTCCGAGAGGTTCCAGAGCGTGTTCGTGGCCGCCGCGGCGCTCGCCGGGCTGGTGACCGGGTTCCTGTGGCCCGTCGGCGCCGCCGCGGGCCACGTGGTCCTGCCCGCGCTGGTCCTCCTCCTGGTGATGGTGTTCACCCAGGTCGACGCGGGGCAGGTCCGTGCCGTCCGGGAGACCGGGCGGGTGGTCGCGGCGAGCCTGGTGCTCAACTTCGTGTTCACGCCGCTCCTGGCGTGGGCGCTGGGGGCGGGGCTGCTCGGCGGCAGCCCCGACCTGCGGATCGGGCTGCTGTTGCTGCTGGTCACGCCCTGCACGGACTGGTACCTGGTCTTCACCGGCCTGGCCCGGGGACACATGGGTGCGGCCACCGCGCTGCTGCCGGTCAACCTCGTCCTCCAGCTCGTTCTGCTGCCGGTGTACGTGGTGCTCCTGGGCGGCGAGGCGGCGATGGTGGGCACCCGCACCCTGGTCGAGGCGGTGCTCCTGGTCCTGCTGCTTCCCCTGGCGGCGGCGGTGCTTCTGCGCCGGACGGCGCGATGGTGGAAGGGCCCGCTCTGGCGGGACCAGGTGCTCATGGGCTGGGCGAACCGGGCGGTCCTGCCACTGCTGTACACCGCCGTGCTGGCGATGTTCGCGTGGCAGGCGCGCACGGTCGCCGAGCACGCGGGGGAGCTGGTCGCCCTGCTGCCCCCGTTGGCGGTGTTCTTCGTGGTCGCTCCCCTGGCCGCGCTGCTGGCCTCCCGCGGCCTCCGGCTGCCCGCCGACCAGCGGGTCACGCTCACCATGACGACGGTCGCCCGGAACTCACCCGTCGCCCTGGCGGTGGCCGTCGCCGCCTTTCCCGACCGACCGCTCATCGCGGTCGCCCTGATCGCGGGCCCCCTGTTGGAGTTGCCGGTGCTGGCGGCGCTGAGCCAACTGGTGCGGGTACGCCCCGCGGCCCCGGACGGCTGACCGTCCCGCGCGCGACCGGGCGTCAGGCCACGTGCGAGGCCAGGGCGCCGCGGTGGCTCTGGAGGCGCTCGATCCGGGCGTCCAGGTCGGCCAGTTCGCGACGGATGGTGGTCAGCAGGTCCGGGCACATCTCCAGGTCCAACGGCTCGTCCGCCTCGCCCCGCGCGCACGGCAGGACGGAGGCGATGACCCCGGTGCTCAGCCCCATGTCCAGGAGCGCCCGAATGTGGTGGACGACGCGCACGGCGTCGGGGTCGTAGACCCGGTACCCGTTCGGTGAGCGCGCGGAGTCGAGCAGTCCCTGCTCCTCGTAGTACCGCAGCAGGCGGCGGCTCACCCCGGTCCGCTCCGACAACTCCCCGATCAGCACGTCGTGACCCGCCTCACGCTTGACCTTCGCACCGATGTCAGTGCCTAACGTCGCCGCATGATCGAACATTTCGCCCACACGGTCAAGGGTTCCGGTCCCGGTCTCGTCCTCGCGCACGGCGGCGGGGGCGGGATCGAGGCCAACTTCGGACCCCTCCTCGACGACCTCACCCGCACGCACACCGTGGTCGCCCCCGACCTGCCCGGAACCGGCGGCACCCCTCGTTCGGCGACTCCCCTGGACCTGGACACCATGGCCGACACCCTGGTGGAGACCGCCGCCGCGGCCGGGGTCGAGCGGTTCACCGTCCTCGGTTACTCGATGGGCACCGCCATCGGCGTCCGCGCCGCGACCCGGCACCCCGAGCGGGTGACCGGGCTGGTCCTCACCGCCGGATTCGCCCGGCCGGACCACCGGATGCGGCTGGCCGTCCAGGTGTGGCGGGAGCTGCTCAAGGGCCACCGGAGGACGCTCGCCCGGTTCCTCACCCTCGTGGCGATGGGCGAACCGGCCCTGGCGGCGCTGAGCACGGAGGAGCTGGAGAAGGCGGTGTCCGAGCTGGCCGGGTTCGTCCCCGAGGGCGCCCCCGAACACGTCGACCTGGTCGAGCGGGCCGACACCACGGCCGACCTCTCGAGGATCTCGGTGCCGACCCTGGTCGTGGCCGCCGCCCTGGACCGGCTCCCCCCCCCCCCCC
>NZ_ANBC01000428.1 GCF_000341125.1 Nocardiopsis lucentensis DSM 44048
CGCGTTGTCACGTGAACTGGCCGCGGGGATCCCCGGAGCCGAGTTCGCGGAGGTCGAGTCCGGCCACCTCGTCGCCGCGGAGGCCCCAGACGCGTGGCGGGCGGTGGTGCGCGCCTTCCTCGACCGGCACCCCTGACCGGGGCGGGTGGTCCTCAGACGGCGGCGGGCGCGACCGTCCGGGCGAAGGCCCAGGCGTCGGCGACGATGTCATGCAGGTCGGGGCGCTCCGGGCGCCAGTCGAGCACACGC
Organism: Nocardiopsis lucentensis DSM 44048; assembly: GCF_000341125.1. Lineage (GTDB taxonomy): Bacteria > Actinomycetota > Actinomycetes > Streptosporangiales > Streptosporangiaceae > Nocardiopsis > Nocardiopsis lucentensis. The sequence continues at coordinate 250 of NZ_ANBC01000428.1, forward strand.
GCGGCACGCTCGGCGGAGGCCACCAGGACGGCGGGGGCGCC
>NZ_ANBC01000429.1 GCF_000341125.1 Nocardiopsis lucentensis DSM 44048
ACCTCGCGGCAGACGTCGAGCACACGCTGGACGGAGAAGCCCGCGCCGTTGCCCAGGTTGAGGACCTCGTGCGTGCCGGGACGGGCGTGCTCCAGGGCCAGCAGATGCGCCCGGGCCAGGTCGGCGACATGGATGTAGTCGCGCACGCACGTGCCGTCGGGGGTCGGATAGTCGTCACCGAAGACCGACACCGACTCCCGCCCGCCCGAGGCCACGGACAGCACGGTCGGGATCAGGTGCGTCTCGACCGTGTGCCGCTCGCCCCGTCCGCGGTCGGCCCCGGCGACGTTGAAGTACCGCAGACTGACCGCCGCGGTCCCGTGCAGGCGGGCGTGCTCGGTCAGGGCGGCGTCGACGGCGGCCTTGGTGGCGCCGTACGGGTTGGTGGGACGGACCGGCGCGTCCTCGGTGATCGGGGTCGTCTCCGGTTCCCCGTAGACGGCGGCGGTCGAGGAGAACACCAGCCGCCCGGTGCCGGTCGCGCGGATCGCCTCCAACAGCGCGAGCGAGGTACCCACGTTGCCGCTCCAGTAGCGGTCGGGGCGGGCGACCGACTCGGAGACGATCGAGCGGGCCGCGAAGTGCAGGACCGCGTCCTGGCCCTCGGCGAGGACCTCGGCCGCACGGTCGCGCACGGTGCCGCGCACGAGGTGCGCCCCGGGGTGGACGGCGTCGGCGTGCCCGGTCGACAGGTCGTCGAGCACGGTGACCCGGTGGCCCGCGTCGACGAGCCGAGCGGTGACGACGCTGCCGATGTATCCGGCGCCTCCCGTGACCAGGACCCTCATCGTCATTTCCCCCGTGTTCGGCGCTTGGGAACCGCGATGTCCCGCGGCGATCGAATCCACCCTAGGGCAATGTCACAGGAAAAGGCGTCGGAAGAATTGCCACCATTTCCAATATCACCGACAATTCGACCGACCGCTCCCGGAATCGTTGACCGGGCCGGGCGGAGACTCAGGCGTTGTTCAGCCAGATGTTCAGGTTGAGCGCCGAAGCGAACGCCACCCAGAGGAGGTAGGGAACGAGTAGCAGGGCGCAAACCCGACGCAGGCGCCAGAAGGCGACGACCGTGATGACCAGGGCGACGAGCAGCAGGCAGATATCGAGGAAAGCCAGACCGTACTGCCGCAGGCCGAAGAACAGCGGAGTCCACGCCGCGTTCAGCCCGAGTTGCACCCACCACCACACCAACGCGGTGCGCGCGTCCCGTCCCGTCCGCCGCCAGGCCAGCCAGGCCGCCACGCCGATCATCCCGTAGAGAACCGTCCACACCGGGGCGAACAGCCATGACGGCGGCGCCCACCCCGGCCGTTCCAACGACGCGTACACGGCGCCGGCGTCCGACGCGGCGAGGGACCCCAGGACCGCCACCGCGTAGGCGGCGCCGACGAAGACCGCAAGGGAGACCAGACCGGGACCCCGACCACCGCCGGGTGATTGCGTAGTCGACACACCACGCACCGTATCCTCCATCGCCGGTGCGGGCACGGACCCGCGGCTCACTCCACCCGGATCAGTCCGCGCTGGATCGCGGTGGTGATCGCGGCGGTCCGGTTGTCCACGCCGAGCTTGTCGAACACGTGCACCAGGTGGGTCTTGACCGTCGCCTCGCTGATGAACAGCTCCCGCGAGATCGCCCGGTTGGACAGCCCCCGCGCGAGCAGTCCCAGGATCTCCAGTTCGCGCGCGCTCAGCGCCGGACTCGGCGAGCGCAGCCGGGCCATGAGCCGGTTGGCGACGCCGG
>NZ_ANBC01000430.1 GCF_000341125.1 Nocardiopsis lucentensis DSM 44048
TGCACGGCCTCGCACAGCTGGTCGGGCGGGGCGTCCTTGAGCATGTAGCCGGTCGCCCCGGCCTCGACCGCGGCCAGGATGTCGGCGTCGGTGTCGTAGGTGGTCAGCACGAGCACGGGCGGCGGAGCGTCGAGCGCGGTGATCCGGTGGATCGCGGTGACCCCGTCCATGCCCGCCCCCATCCGCAGGTCCATGAGGACCACGTCCACCCCCGTCCCGGCGGCCAACACGTCCAGTGCCGCCCGCCCGTCGGCGGCCTCGGCCACCACCTCCATGTCGGGCCGGTCGGCGAACATCGCCGTGAGCCCGTGGCGCACGACCGGGTGGTCGTCCACGAGCAGGATGCGCAGCGGGGCCTCGGTCATGGGGACTCCTCCCGGGTCAGCGGCAGACGGACGGCGACCGCGGTCCCCTGGCCGGGCGCGGACTCCACGTCGAGCCGCCCGCCGAGCAGCGCGACGCGCTCCCGGAGCCCCACGAGGCCGAACCCGGTGCCGTCGCCCCGGCTCGACGTGGAGTCCGGGTCGAAGCCGACTCCGTCGTCGAACACGTCCAGGGTGACCTCCCCCTCCAGATAGCCGAGCGTGACCACGGCCGTTCGGGCACGGGCGTGCGCGGCGACGTTGGCCAGGCTGGCCTGCGCCGCGCGCAGCAGCGCCACCTCGTATCCGGACGGCAGGGCGGTCGGCGTCCCGTCCAGGCGCAGGCGGCAGTCGATCCCCTCGGCCCGGCCGACCCGTGCGCACAGGCGGCGCAGGGCCTCGGGCAGGTCGCCGCCGGCGAGGGACGGCGGGGCCAGGTCGCGGACGAACCGCCGTGCCTCGGCGAGGTTGGCCGACGCGCTCTCCCGGGCCTCCACGACCCTCGCCGCCGCCAGGTCGGGTGCGTCGGGCAGGGCGTTCTCGGCGGCGCGCAGCAGCAGGACGATACTGGACAGGCCCTGCGCGAGGGTGTCGTGGATCTCGCGGGCCAGGCGCTCGCGTTCGTCGAGCACCCCGGCGCGCCGCTGGGTCTCGGCGAGCGCGTCGCGGGTCCGGGTCAGCGTGTCGATCAGCTCGCGCCGCCGTTCGCTCTCGCGGTACAGGGACGCGTAGCCCACGGCGATCGCCACGGCGAACGCCGCGCCGAGGATCGGCCCCAGGACCGTCCCGGCTGTGACGTCCCCGGCGTGCAGGGCCTGGCCGCCGATCGCGGCGGCGG
>NZ_ANBC01000431.1 GCF_000341125.1 Nocardiopsis lucentensis DSM 44048
CGTTCCGCGCAGCAGGTGCAGGTGGAGGAAGAACAGGGGGAAGGCCAGCCACACGAAACCCGGGGCGGCCAGGGACAGCAGCGCCCACAGCACCGTCACCGCGGCCAGCCAGCCCAGGGAGCGGCCGCGCCGCACGTCGTGCCGGGCGGCCCGGGCGCCCAGGCAGTAGACGGCGGCGAGCAGCAGCGCGCCGGCCACGACCGCCCACCGGGTCCACAGCGGGTGGCCGGGCGCCACGGCGTCCGGGCCCGGCAGGAGGTAGCGGACCAGGCCCAACCCGAGCAGCAGCAAAAAGCACGCGTGCAGCAGCAGCCGCAGGGCGCGCAGCACCGTCGTGACCTCGGGCAGCCCGGTGGCCCGTCCTTCGCCGTACCGCATCATCGCAGCGTACGGCGTATCCGGTCCGCTCCGCATCAACCGAACGATGGAGCTGCGGCTCCACCCCGGCCCCGACGAGGGCGCTCCCTTCGGGCGATGTGGCCGGGCCCCGGCCCGGAGGAGTCTTGGGGGCATGCACCAACCACGTGTTCCCAGGAAGGAGGGCCGCCGTGTTCGTCGCCCTTCGTGACATCCGCTTCGCACGGGGACGGTTCGCCCTCATGGGCGCGGTCGTCGCGCTCATCACCCTGCTGGTCGTCCTGCTGTCCGGGCTCACGGCGGGACTGGCCGACCAGTCCACCTCGGCCGTTCGCGGCCTGCCCGCCAGCCACGTCGCCTTCGGGACCTCCGGAGACGACGCACCCGAGGAGTCCTACGCCGACAGCACCGTCACCGAGGCCCAGCTCGACGCCTGGCGCGGCACCGGCGGCGTGGAGTGGGCCGAACCCCTGGCCCTGGCCACCACCCGCGCCGAATTCAGCGGTGGCGCGTCCTCGGCGGTGGCGCTGCTGGCCGCCCCGGCGGGCGGGCATCTGGCTCCGGCGGGCGTCGCCGGCGGCGTGGTCGTCGGGCGGGACCTCGCCGACGAGTACGGGCTCGAGGCCGGTGCCACCCTCACCGTCGCCGGGACCGACCTGACCGTGGCCGACGTCGCCGACACCGGCCACCACAGCCACCTTCCCGTGGTGTGGGCCGACATCGACACCTGGCGGGACCTGGATCCGCGCACCGACCGGGGCGAGGCCCCCGACGCGCCGGTCGCGAACGTGATCGCCGCCGGGGTCGATTCCCCGGACGCCGCGGCCACGGCCGACGACCGCGCGGGAACGGTGTCGGTCACCCGCGACGACAGCCTGACCGCGATCGGCTCGTTCTCCTCCGAGAACGGGTCCCTCGTGGCCATGCAGGGCTTTCTGTACGCGATCTCCGCGCTCGTGGTCGGGGCGTTCCTGACCGTGTGGACGATCCAGCGCGCCGGAGACGTCGCGATCCTCAAGGCGCTCGGCGGCTCCACCCGCTACCTGCTGCGCGACGCACTCGCCCAGGCGATCGTCGTCCTCGTCTCGGGTGCCGCCCTCGGCGGCGCCGCGGGCGCGGCGCTGGGCGCGGCGGCCGCGTCGGCGGTGCCCTTCGAGCTGAACCCGGCCACCACCCTCCTGCCCGTGGGCGCGATGGTCGCGCTGGGCATGCTCGGCGCGGTCCTGGCCGTCCGCCGCGTCACCTCCGTCGACCCGTTGACCGCCTTGGGAGGCGTCCGATGAGCCTGGAACTGCACGACGTGACCCTGACCTTCCCCGACGGCGACGGGGTGGTGACCGCCCTGGACCGGGTGTCGGTCCGGGTGACCCCCGGCGAGCTGGCCGCCGTGGTGGGCCCCTCCGGGTCGGGCAAGTCGAGCCTGCTGGCGGTGGCCGCCACCCTGGTCCGCCCCGACTCGGGCTCAGTGTCCGTGGGCGGCGCCGACACGCTCGGGCTGCGGCCCCGCGAGCTGGCGGCGCTGCGGCTGCGGGAGGTGGGGATCGTGTTCCAGCAGCCGAACCTGCTGGGGTCGCTCACCGCCGTCGAACAGCTCCAGGTGACCGACCACATGCGTGGACGGCCGCCCCGCCGGTCGCGCGCCGCCGCACTGGAGACCCTGGCCGCCGTCGGGCTGTCGGGCAAGGAGCACCGGCGCCCGCACCAGCTGTCGGGGGGAGAGCGCCAGCGGGTGAACATCGCGCGGGCGCTCGTCGGGCGGCCGAGCGTCCTGCTGGTGGACGAGCCGACGGCGGCGCTGGACCACGAACGGGGCGCGCGGATCATGGACCTGCTCGCCGAGGCCACTCGGACGTTCGACGTGGCCACCCTTCTGGTCACCCATGACACCGAGCACCTCGGCGCGGCCACCCGGGTGCTGGAGATGCGGGACGGATCACTGCGCGCGCTGGAGCGGTCCCGCTGATCCGGATCCGGGGGACGGGCTCGGGCCCCGACGGCGGACGTGGCCGGAGGGCGGGGTCCGCACGGCAGGCGCGGGCCCGCACGGCGGGTGGGGTGCGCGGGACAGGTGCGCGGCCCGCGCACCAGCTGGTCGTCCGGGTGCGCGTGGCCCGCCTGCACCCCCGCTGCGCGCCCACTGCACCGAGGTTTCAGGGTCGATACAGCCAGTTACCGGACCCTGACGGACATGGTGCGCAAAACACGACCTCCGGCGCGTCTCGAGGGCGACACGATCGACGTCGTCCACCACGCGCGAAGCGATGAGGCCCATGGCTCCGCCGTCTGGGTGAGGGCGACCGACCGCCTCCGGGCCGCTGGTTCCTCCCTGCCCACCGACACCGACGACGTTTCCGGAGCGGCTCCGCGCTCGGCCGTCGGCCGGGGCGGCGGGGCGGCCCCCGGGCCCCGTGCGCGCGGTGTGGGGCACGGCCGTATCGGCGGCCCACCCGGGTCGACCTCGGGTACCCCGGAGGAGCGCGTCCGGCGGGTCATCGCCACGGCGCGGGCCCAGACCGGCCGGGGCTTCAGCTACTCCTGGGGCGCCGGAGGCTATGGAGGTGCCTCCCACGGCATCAGCTCCCCCAGCCCCGACGGCCACTACGACCACGACGTCCTCGGCTTCGACAGTGCGGGACTGACGCTGTACGCCTTCTGGAAGGGCGCGGGCATCGACATCGGCGCCCACCCGGAGGCGCAGTACGGCCACAGCTGCGCGCGGCGGGTCCCCTACGGCCAGCGCAAGCCCGGTGACCTGCTCTTCTGGGGAGGCGGTCCCTCCTCGACCACACACGTGGCGATCTACGTCGGCGACAACGAGATGATCGAGGCGTCGTGGCCGCGTGACGCCGACAGCATCCGCGTGTCGCGGGTGGGCGGGCCCCACGGACCGCCCATGTCCACCGTGGTCCGGTTCATCGAGTAGACGGCGCGGACGCGCTGGTCAGCCCTGGCCCCCTCGGTCCTCGCTGCACGGCGACTGCACCCCGGCTGCACCAGCGGTTCAGGGTCGGTACAGGGCGTTCGCGAATCCTGTCGGGCATGTTCAGAAAAGCGAGACTCCCCGACCGCGCGGGGGACATCACTGACGGACTCCGACGACACCTCCTCCGGGTGCTGTCGGTGCTGGCCGCGTTCACGGCCGCCTTCGCGCTGACCACCACGCTACCGGCCCCCGCCGAGGCCGCCACTGGCTTCACCGCCAAGACCGACCTGGCCGGACGGGACGCCAAGAGCACCTCGGCCACCGAGGTCAAGACCTACCCAGCCGGGTCGACGGTCCAGATCGTCTGCCAGGACCGCGGCGAGCTCGCCTACGGCTCCGACGTCTGGAACAGGACCACCGACGACCTGTGGGTGGTCGACCACTACCTCTACACCGGCTACGACGGCTTCCACCCCGACATGCCCCGGTGCTCGGACACCGGTCAGGACGGCCACAACTTCACCGCGCTGGCGGACCTGAACGGCCGCAGCACGCCCTACCTCGACGGACGCACCGTCGAGGAGAACATGTACCGCCAGGGGGAGACCGTCACCGTGGTCTGCCAGACCACCGGAGGTGAGGCGTACGGCTCCACGGTCTGGGACAAGACCACCGAGAACGTCTATGTCGCGGACCACTACGTCGACACCGGGTACAGCGGCTTCCACCCCGACGTCCCCCGGTGCGAGGACGGGATCCCCGACTCGTTCGGCTTCACCGCCAAGACCGACCTGGCGGGCCGCAACGGCCGGAGCCTGTCGGGCACCGAGATCAGGACCTACCCGGCGGGGTCGACGGTCCAGATCGTCTGCCAGACCACCGGCGAGAACGCCTACGGCTCCAACATCTGGAACAAGACCACCGACGACCTGTGGGTCACCGACTACTACCTCTACACGGGGTACTACACCTTCCACCCCGAGGTGCCGCGCTGCGACGACGGCTCGTTCGGCTCACGGGGCTTCACCGCCAAGACCGACCTGGCCGGACGGGACGCCAGGACCACCTCGGCCACCGAGGTCAAGACCTACGCGGGTGGCTCGACCGTCCAGATCGTCTGCCAGACCACCGGCGAGAACGCCTACGGCTCCAA
>NZ_ANBC01000432.1 GCF_000341125.1 Nocardiopsis lucentensis DSM 44048
GTGCCGCGCTGCGACGAGGAGACCAACGGCGCCCACAGCTTCCGCGCCAAGACCGACCTGGCCGGACGGGACGCCAAGACCACCTCGGCCACCGAGGTCATCACCTACCCCAGCGGAATGATGATCGACATCGTCTGCCAGGCCCGGGGTGAGGAGGCCTACGGCTCCGACATCTGGAACAAGACCGCCGACAGCCTGTGGGTGGTCGACCACTACCTCTACACCGGCTAAGACGG
>NZ_ANBC01000433.1:0-1264 GCF_000341125.1 Nocardiopsis lucentensis DSM 44048
CGAGTGGGGGCGGCTACACGGCCAAGGTGGACCTGGCCGGACGGGACGCCAAGACGACGTCGGCCACAGAGGTCAAGACCTACCCCGAGGGCAGCACGATCGACATCGTCTGCCAGGCCTACGGTGAGAGCGCCTACGGGTCCTACATCTGGGACAAGACCTCCGACGACCTGTGGGTCACCGACCGCTACGTCTACACCGGCACCGACGGCTTCATCTCCGGGATGCCCCGCTGCGACGACGACGTGCCCACCGACCCGGACGGCGGCACGGCCCCCGAGCCCGGCGACTGCAGCATGGGGCACGGCCGCAACACCAGCGGGCCGCGCGGGTCGACGTCGGGCACCCCGGAGGAGCGGATCCAGCGGGTGATCGACGTGGCGCGGGCGCAGATCGGCCAGGGCTACAGCTACTCCTGGGGCGCCGGCGGTTACGGCGGTGCGTCCTGCGGCATCAGCTCGCCCAGCCCCAGCGGCTGGAACGACTACAACCGGCTCGGGTTCGACTGCTCCGGGCTGACGCTGTACGCCTTCTACGCGGGCGCGGGCCTCGACATCGGCTGGCACACGGGAGCGCAGTACAACCACAGCTCCGCACGGCGCGTCCCCTACGGCCAGCGCAAGCCCGGCGACCTGCTCTTCTGGGGAGGCGGGCCCTCCTCGACCACACACGTGGCGATCTACATCGGCGACAACGAGATGATCGAGGCGTCGTGGCCGCGTGACGCCAACAGCATCCGCGTGTCTCAGGTCGACGGGCCCCACGGGCCGCCCATGTCCACCGTGGTCCGGTTCATCGAGTAGACACAGAAGGCGCTGACACCGTCCACGCCGAGGACCTTTCACCCTCTTATGGGAGGATCCTCGGCGTGGACTTCCTCGTACTCGGCCCCCTCCGGATCACCAACGGCGACGCGTCGGTCGCCCCACGTGCCGCCAAGGACCGTCTCTTCCTGGGCGAACTGCTGGCCCACGCGGGCGGGCAGGTCTCCACGGCACACCTGGCCGACGCGCTCTGGCCTCGGCAACCGCCCGCCAACCCCGTCAACGCCGTGCAGGTGCGCGCCTCCCGGCTGCGCGCGACGCTGCGCGACCTCGGCGGTTCCGAGGAGACCGTGGAGACCGTGCGGACGGACTCGGGCGGGTACCTCCTCGCGTCCGCTCCGGCGGACCTGACCCGACTGCGGGAGGCGGTCCGCCTGGCCCCGGACGCACCGGACGGCCGGAACCTGCTGGCCGACGCGCTGGCGCTGTGGCGGGACGAG
>NZ_ANBC01000433.1:1269-6364 GCF_000341125.1 Nocardiopsis lucentensis DSM 44048
CGAGCGGGAGCGGGCGCGCGAACTGCGCCTCACCTCCCTGGAGCTGTACGCCGACCTGTCCTTACGGGACGGCCGTCCCGAGCCCACCCTCATCGCGGAGCTGGCCGAGCAGACCGGGCTCCACCCCCTGCGGGAGTCGCTGCACGGCGGGCTCATCCGTCTGCTGCACGCCTCCGGACGGTCCGCGGAGGCGCTGGACGCCTACGAGCGGCTGCGCCGACGGCTCGCCGAGGAACTGGGGTGCGACCCCCAACCGGAGGTCCAGGAGCTGCACCGGCGGATCCTGAGCGAACAGCACGAGGCGGCCGCACAGCCCGCCGGTCCCCCCGCGGCACCGGCCGAACACCCCACTCCCCCGGCCGAGCGCTCCTCCGCGGCCGGGACCGGACCGGTCGAGGAGAGGCCGTCGGCCCCGGCCCCGGTCCCTCCGCGGAGACGGCGGCCCCGCCTTCCCGGGTGGGCCCACACGACGGTCGGCGCCGTCGCCGGATCCGCCCTCACCCTGGCGGTCACGCAGTTCACCGGCTTCGGGGACACCGAACCCTCCGACACTCGGCTCTCTCCCTCCCCGACGGAACCCGCCGAACCGGCGGCGGTGGAGACCATCCGCCCGATCCCCGGGGACGCCTCGCGCTTCGACGTGGACATCACCATCCCCGACGGCACCCCGGTGAGCCCGGGTGAGGAGTTCATCAAGACCTGGCAGCTGACCAACACGGGGCTGATCCCGTGGCGGGACCGGTACATGTCCCGGCAGAGCGGTGGCGAGGGGAGCTGCACCTCCGACGAGCGGGTCCCCGTTCCCGACACCGAGCCCAGGGAACCGGCCGTGATCAGCGTCGCCGTCACCGCCGGCACCGAACCCGGCCGATGCCACGTCGTGTGGAAGATGACGGACGCCGACGGCATGCTCTACTACCCCAACATGACGGGGATCTTCTACGAGGTGGTGGTCGTCGACGACGACGCCCCGCGCTGACCGCCGCCGAAACGGCGAAGCACCCCGGGCACGGGCCCCGCCAGGGCGAGGAGACGGGAAAGGCGGGGACCGTCGCGGCAGCTCACCCACCCGTGTCGCGGAAATCCGAGAAACGGGAGAAACAATCGCCCACCCCCTCTCCCCACCAGCCCCGCGCGTTTCGAACCCGCACGCGTGTGCGAATGTCCGCTTCTCCCCTTCCCCCTCATCGGTAAAATCGCGAAAAGTGGAGATTGCTCATTTATTGATCAACGGGGGTAAGTGTGCGCTCTGACCGGAGCGGTATCCGGTTTCGGCTGCTCGGACCGGTCGAGGTGGTCAAGGACGGCGAACCCCTCCATGCCGGTGGACCAAAGCGACGCACCGTCCTGGCGGCGCTCCTCCTCCAGCCCGGCACGGTGGTCGGCGACGACCGTCTGGTCGACCTGCTGTGGGGCTTGGATCCTCCGCGCAACGCCCGCGGCCAGCTCCAGGTACACGTACACCACCTGCGCGGGCTCCTGGGAGCGCGGACCATCGTCCGGCGCCCCTCCGGCTACGAGATCACCGTCGATCCCGCCTCGACCGACCTCGGTGAGTTCGACCGGCTTCTCACCCAGGCCCGATCCGACCGAGCCGCGGGGCGACTCGACGCCGCGCTCACCTCCCTGAACGTGGCCGCGTCGCTGTGGTCGGATCCGCCCCTGGCCGGTGTCACCCCGTCCCTCGCCGACTCCGCGCGTCCCTGGCTGGAGGAGCGGCGCCTGTCGGCCCTGGAGGAGATCCACGAACTCCAGATCGCCACCGGCCGCCACCTGGAGGCCGTCGGCGGGCTGCGCCGGACGCTGTCGCTCCACCCCGCCCGGGAGACGGTCGCCGAGAGCCTGATGCGCGCACTCCACGCCTGCGGCCGGACGCCGGAAGCCCTGGAGGTCTACACCGGCCTGCGCGACCACCTGGTGGAGGAACTCGGCATCGAACCGGGTCCGCGTCTGCGACGGCTCCAACAGAGGCTGCTGCGCGGTGAGGCGGTCCAGGAGCCGGAACCGACACCCGCGTCCGCCTCCCCCGTGCGCCCCGCCGAGCTGCCGTACGACGTCCCCGGCTTCGTGGCCCGAACGGCCGAACTGGCCGAACTCGACGCCATCCTGGACGGCTCCCGCGACGCCAACGCGATCGCGTGCGTCACCGGGATCGCCGGGGTGGGAAAGAGCGCTCTGGCCGTGCGCTGGAGCCACACCGTCCGGGAGTCGTTCCCCGACGGCCAACTCCACGTGGACCTGCACGGATCGGGAGAACAGCCGGTCCACCCGCACGACGCTCTCCGCCACCTCCTGCACAGCCTGGGCGCGGACCACCGGTTCCTGCCCGACGACGTCGAGGGGCTGGCCAAGCTCTACCGTTCGATGGCCGCGGACCGGCGCCTGCTCCTGCTGGTCGACGACGCCGCGACCGCCGAACAGGTCACGCCGCTGCTGCCCTGCGGCCGGGGCAGCATGGTCCTGGTGACCAGCCGGCGCGACCTGAGCGGTCTCGTGGCGCGGCACGGGGCGCGGCGCGTCCGCCTCGACGTGCTGAGTCCGCAGGAGTCGGTCCGACTCCTGCGGTCGGTCACCGGCGCCCTGTCCGGACGGCCGGAGGCCGAGGCGGAGATCGGCGAGCGCTGCGGACACCTGCCCCTGGCGCTGCGTCTGGCCGCCGCCAACATCAGCACCCGGAGCTGGGACGTCGCCGAGGCGCTGAACGCCCTCCAGGGGGCCGACCGGTTCTCCTTCCTCTCCGGAGACGGCGGTTCCGGCGGTGTGGCGGCGGCCTTCTCCGGCACCTACCGGTCACTGCCAGCGGACGTGGCCCGGCTCTTCCGGCTGCTGGGAACGGTTCCCCTGCGATCGGTCACGTACCAGACCGCGGCGGCCGTCGCCGACATGTCCCCGGACCTGGCCGCGGACGGGCTCCGCGAACTGAACTCCCACCACCTGGTCGAACGCGGCCCCGGTGGCCGGTACCGTTTCCAGCACCTCGTGCGGGCCCACGCCGCCGAGCTCGCGTCGGACCGGGAGAGGGAGTCGGTCGCGCACCGGCTGCTGGCCCACTACCAGGACGCGGTCGACCGGTCCGAGCCGCGCCTGTGGGAGGAGTGCGGGAACATCACCGCGACCGTCGTCCACGCCCGTGAGCACGGCCGACCCGAGGAGGTGGTGCGCCTCGTCCGGGCGCTGTCCCCCCTGATCCGGGACGGCGGCCCGCACACCGCGTGGCTGACCACCGCACGGGCCGGGTTGGACTGCGCCCGAAGGTGCGCGGACCCGGAGGCGGAGGCCGCCATGCACGTGCTCCTGGGCGAGGCCCACCTGCGGTTCGGTCCCACCACGCAGGCGCTGGAGTCCTTCACGGCGGCGCTCGACGCGCACCGGGGGCCCGGGGCGAACCGGACCCGGGCCCGTGCCCTGCTCGGGTCGGGCAGGGCCGCCGCCCACCAGGGCGACCTCACCGGGGCGGTCCCGGTCCTCGGGCGGGCGTGGCGGACGGCCGAGGACATCGGCTGGCGGTCCGGGTCGGCGGCCGCGATGGGGCATCTGGGGGCGATCCTCGGGTGGATGGGGCAGGTGGAGGAGGGACACCAAAAGCTCGCCCGGTCGATCGAGGCGTGCCGCGAGTCGGGTTCCGGCCCCCTGCTCCACTGGTTGCTGTGCGAGATGAGCTGGAACCGCCGGGCCCTGGGCGACCCGGACACGGCGTGGAGGGACGCCGGGGAGGCGCTGGAGATCGCCGAGGGGATCGGCAGCCCGACGTCGCGTGCGGTCGCCCTCGCCGGTCTGGCCCAGGTGCTGTGCGACGCCGACGACCCGGCCGCGGCGCTCGCCCACGCCGGGAGGGCGACGCGGGCGGCGGAGGAGTCGGGGACGCCGTGGGCCGTGACGGCCGCGCTCAACGCCCGGGGGCGCGCCGAACTGTCGGTCGGTCGGCACGCCGACGCCGACGCGCTGTTCACCGACTCCCTGCGGCACCAGGTACGGGACGGGCTGCACTGGCATTCGATCGAGGCTCTGATCGGCCGCGCCGCGGCCTGCGCCGGGCTGGACCGGGACGAGCGCGCCGCCTGGTTCGCCGAACAGGCGCGGACGGTGGCGGACCGACACGGTTACGCCCTCCTGAGGGCCCGGGCCGCCGACCAGCTGGCCGAACTGCGCGCCCGCTCGGACAGGACCACGATCACGCCCTGACGGCTCTGTCCCGGGTCTCTGGGGACGGGCACGGGAGGCGCGGGCTCCGGCGCGGGGCACCGAGGAGCGGACCTTCCGGGCCGACTGCCGGTCGGGACCGCTCTCGGGAGGGCCCGGTCACTCCCCGTCCCCGGCGAGTACGGCCTCGGCGTTGCGCGCGTAGGCCGTGTTCGCGTCGCGGATCCTCTCCAGCTCCGCGGCGTGGTCCTCGATCATGGACCGTTGGATCTCGCCCTCGACGGCTGTCCAGGTGTCGAGCAGACCGGTCTCGTACTTGCAGTGGACGTCGTCGACGGCGGTCTTCCGCTCGGCCCCTGGGATCTCCGGGGCGTCGAGGTTCCAGCGTTCGTCCTCCATCGCCGACCACACGTCGGCGTAGGAGTGGCCCCGGCCGGCCATACAGGAGCTCCACTCCCCCATCGCCGCCTCGACGTCGGGATGCCTCTCCGATTCGTCCAGCGAGTCCCAGTCCAACGTCGTGAACAGCTCGTAGTCGGCGTCCTCGTCGGCTCCGCGGGACAGTTCCGCGACGGCGAGGTCGAGACAGCCGGACCCCTCACCCTCGCCAGGGCCCTCGTAGGCGGCGACCGCGTCCTCGTCCGCCAGCAACGTCCGACGCTCGTCGAGGACCCGCTCGTCCTCCGGGGACGGTGGCGGGTGGTAGCCGAACTCCCCGGCCACGTCGGGGTCGACCACTCCGTAGCGGCGCCGGTGGGGGCGTTGGTCCTCAGCCGCCGTCCCCTCCTCCACCACCGGCCAGTCGAATCCCGTCTCCTTCATACAGGTGCGGACCAGCAGATTCTGTGCGCGGAGGTAGTTCGCCTCCTCCTCGGGTCCAAGGCGGTAGGCGTCGATGGGAAGCTCGACAGCCAGTGCCGCAGCCTGTTCTTCGAGGTTGACGCCATCGGCGGGC
>NZ_ANBC01000434.1 GCF_000341125.1 Nocardiopsis lucentensis DSM 44048
CGGGGAGGCCACGGTGCACTTCACCTTCGGTCGAGGGTTCGTTCCTGCGGGGCGGGCGGCCACGCGGCGCCGCCCGCCCCGGTCGGCTCAGGGCCCGACGCGCTCAGGGCCCGGCGCGCACGGCGGCACTAGCACTTGAACTTGTGCGCGCTGGCCCGGTTGTCACCGACGCTGTTGTTGGCCAGGTAGCCGTCCGAGTCACCCGGGTCGAAGGTGGTGTTGGCACCGCCGTAGCCGACGTGCTGGTAGAGGGTGACATCGCAGCCCGTCCGGTTCCAGACGGAACTGGCCTCGTTGTCCAGGACGTCGTTGGTGAACTCCCTGTCTGCGGCGTTGTACCAGCGGTTGTTGTTGTAGTCACGGTCGCTGCCGGTCCACTGGTAGACGTTCGGGGTGTTGCCCTTGTTGTAGTCGGTGTTCTCGTAGAGGCAGAACTCACCGCCGCCGCACGAGCCGTCCACCGCGGCCGAGGCCGCCGGAGCGATTCCGAACACACCCGCCAGGGCGATCGAGGCCATCACACCAGCGGTGGTGATCTTGCGCTTCATTCCAGACATGAGACTCCCTTTCACGATGGAACAGACGTGAACCCGGGCCGAAGGCGCCCGACAGGTGTGGGGATGGGCGTCACGGCCGGGTGTGCTCCCTGTCATGCGCGGGTGCTGGAGACCACGCTGTCGTCCCCGGCTTTGTTCTCGCTTGCCTTCCGCTTCGTCGCGGGGGTCTCCGCTTCGTCGCGCGGGGGATCGGGCGGGCGCGGCCGGTCTCCTGTCCGCGACCGGTCCCTCCCGACCAGGAACCCCCCGAACGAACGGCGGTCATGACGCGTCCCGATAGGGTCCGACCCCATGCCGACAGCACAGAAGGTACGAAGCACCGCGAATCTCTTCTGGTCCCTGACCATCGACCTGCTGATCGCCCTGGTCGGGGTCTGGATCGTGGCCGGGGTGAAGGCCGGTGTCGGGGAACTGGACGAGAGGTGCGCGCACGGGATCGTGGGCCCCGGCGGACGGCACGAGGTGGAGCGGACCGCCTACCCGCCCAACGTGACGTGCGTCTACCCCAGCGGAGAGACGATCTCCAGCGCGGGAGTCCTGGTGTTCGTGTGGTGGACGTGCGTGGTGCTCGTCGTGGTCTGTGCGCTGACGGCGTTCGCCCTGGAGTTCGTCGGTTTGTCGCGCAGGGGGTTCGACAGCCGCTTTCCGGCCTTAGCGGTCGTCTTTCCCTCGCTGCTCGCGAACCTCTACGTCCTCGTGCTCCTGGCGACCGTCGTTCCCACACTCGTCAACCCGACCAGATGCGGGCTCGGCACGAGGTCCTCCGGCGACGAGGCGAACCTTCGGTACGAGCCCTTTCCACAGCAGGTGACGTGCGACTACGGGCACGGCTTTCCGATGGCCCTGGTTCCCCAGTGGGTGGCCGCGCTGGAGTGGGCCCTGCTCCTCGCGACGGCGATCTCCCTGGCGGGCGTGCTCGCGCAGCGCCGCGCCCGTGTGTCGGCGCGCGGCCCGGGGATGTGACGGGACCCGACACCGACCCTGGCGGGTACCGGCCCACTCCTCCTCGCTGACACGCACCGAGACCAGTACGGCGGCCCACGCACCGGCCGGAACGTGCAGATGACCCGGTCTCCGATTCTGCGTGCCCCGAACACCGGTCACCGCGCCTTCGGCAACCTCCACACAGTTATGCGCCCCATCGTCGAGGTCATGCGCCTTCCAAGGATCCAGACGCTTCCACCCACAGTGGGGGGGCACACGGCCCGCCGCCCCTGGGGCCGGGCCGACCACCGGGAGGAGCCTCGGCGAACGGTTCGGGAGGCCCGGCGGCCCGGCCGCCCCTCCCTCGGGTGAGGGGGAGGGGCGGGACGGCCCCGAAGAACGACAAAGCGCCCCGTGCCGAGAGGAGCGGCTCCGGAGCGCGGGCCCTCACCCGGCCGGGACGAGAAAGAGAAAGCCGAGGGCCGATGCGGCCGATCGCCCGCGGAGCACGGCCCGGATCCTCACCGCGCGCGGGCACCGCTCCGCGGCAAGGCTCCGGGCCGTGACCACTTCCTGACCGCCATAACATCGGGCCCCTCGGAGGGACATCGGCTCAGCGGCCCCGGGTGAGGATCACCCGCAGTACCGCCAGTCATCCTCGTTCCCGCCCCTGCCGAGACGGCCGGTCTCCGCCGACTCGATCAGCGCCCAGTACTTGACGCAGCGGTCGGCGGCCTCGTGGGCGACGGTCGCGTAGTGGGAGTAGTCCCTGTACTTGCTGCTGTAGCGGTCCAGGCCCTGGACCTCCAGGTAGGCCACCGTGAGGGTCGGGACTCCGTGGGAGGAGCCGGTCTTGCGGGCGACCGTGCAGTTCTGCTGGTACTGGGCGTTCCAGAGCAGGTAGACCGTCCCGACGCGCTCGTAGGGCGCCTCGACGTACACGGGCTGGGACTCAAGGATCGTGTAGTTGCCGTTCTCCCAGGAGCAGCCGAGGTCGGAGACGACCGCGGAGTAGAGGCTGTGCGCCGACGCCGGAGCCCCGCCGAGGGCGATGACGGAGGCTGCGGCGGCCAACAGCACGACGATACGGGTGGTGAAGCGTCTCATGAGGGACAAGGCGGTAGCTCCCTTTCTCAAGGACGGATGGGGGTCCGCGCCACGGCGGCGGGCCGTC
>NZ_ANBC01000435.1:0-7892 GCF_000341125.1 Nocardiopsis lucentensis DSM 44048
TCGGCCTCCGCTTCGTTCCCGCTTTCCTCTCGCTTCGCTTCCCGGAGGCCGCCTCACCCCGCGATGCCGCGGGCCAGGGCATCACCCGGGTGGGCAGTCACAGACGGAACCGCATCCGGGTCCCGGGCGCGGCCTGGGCCGCCCGGGGCAGGTGCGCGGAGTGCACGACGGCGATGACCGGGTAGCCGCCGGTCACCGGGTGGTCGGCCAGGAACAGCACCGGCTCCCCGTTGGGCGGCACCTGGAGGGAACCGGCGACCATGCCCTCACTGGGCAGCTCACCGCCTCGCGACCGCTCCAGCACCGGCCCGGTCAGGCGGGCGCCGACCCGGTCGCTGCGCGAGGTCACCTCGTACTCCCGGGACAGCAGCGTGGCCACCGCCTCCGGGGTGAACCAGTCGTCCCGAGCCCCGAGCACCACCCGCAGGTCGATCGACGGTCCGCCCACGGGCGCGGTCGCGACGTGGTCGACCCGGGGGAACCCGGCGGGCGCCGGGCCCACCGGCAGCAGGTCGCCGGGCGCGGGCACGGCCGGGCCGAGTCCCGCCAGGACGTCGGTGCTGCGCGATCCCAGCACGGGTGGCACGTCCACACCCCCGCGCACGGCCAGGTAGCTGCGCAGCCCGCGTGCGGGCACGCCCATGGACAGCTCCGCGCCGTCGGGCAGGTGGAGCACGGCGTCCGTCGCCGCGCCGCGCCCGTCCACCCGCAGCGGCACGGGCGCCCCGGTGACGGCGACGGTCACCGCGCCGCGCGCCCGCGCGCGCAGCCCGCCCATGGTGACCTCCAGGGCGGCGGCGCCGACCGGGTTGGCCACGAGCCGGTTGGCCAGGGCGTAGGACGCGGTGTCGGCCGCGCCCGACCGCCCCACACCGAGGTCGGCGTGGCCGAACCGCCCGGCGTCCTGCACTGTGGTCATCGGGCCGGTGGCCAGGATCTCCAGCTCGGTCACGCCGCCTCCGTGAATCGCACCCGCACGCCGGGCCGCAGCAGCCCCGGCGGATCGCGGTCCAGGTCCCACACCCGCGCGTCGGTGCGGCCGATCAATCGCCACCCGCCCGGGGAGCTGCGCGGGTACACGCCCGCGAACTCCCCCGCCAGGGCCACGGATCCGGCGGGAACCCGGGTGCGCGCCTCGGAGCGGCGGGGCACGTGCAGGCGCGGGTCGTCGCCGACCATGTACCCGAACCCGGGCGCGAACCCGCAGAACGCGACCGTCCACGTCGCGGAGGTGTGCGCCCTGACCACCTCCGCCGGGGTGAGCCCGGTCAGCGCGGCCACGTCGGCCAGGTCCTCGCCGTCGTAGGTGACCGGGATGGTGACCGTGCCGCCGTCGCCCGCCCGCTCCGCCCCGTCCAGGGACAGGGCGGTGACGGCGGCGGCGACCGCGTCGGTGTTCGTGCCGGGCGCCACCCGCAGCAGCACGGTGCGGGCGGCGGGCACGACGTCGGTGACCCCGGGCACGGGACGCGCCGCGAGCGCGGCGCGCAGGGCGATCACCTCCGACAGGTCGGCGACCTCCACCAGCACCCCGGTGTCGGCGCACGTCAGGACGCGCACGTTCGGTTCCTCCCAGTGTCAGGTGGTGAAGGGCGCCAGGGTGACGCCCTCGGCCCGCAGTTTGTCGGCCACGGTCCGGGCGATCTCCACCGCCCCCGGACTGTCGCCGTGCACGCAGAGCGAGTCGGCCTCGACACGGATCCGGCTGCCGTCGATCGCGGTGATCGGCTCGCCCCGGGCGATGCGCAGGCACCGCTCGGCGATCTCGGCCGGGTCGTGCAGGACGGCGCCGGGTTCGCGGCGGGAGACCAGCGTCCCCTCGGGGGTGTAGGCGCGGTCGGCGAACGCCTCCCGGTGGGTGGGCAGCCCGAACTCCTCCGCCAGGCGCAGGAACTCGGAGCCGGGCAGGCCGAGGACGGGCAGGTCGGAGTCGAAGGAGGCGACCGCGGCGGCCACGGCTCCGGCCTGGTCGGTGTGGTGCACGATCGCGTTGTACAGGGCGCCGTGCGGCTTGACGTAGCGGATGCGTTCCCCGGCCATCCCGGTGAACGCGGACAGGGCGCCGAGCTGGTAGACGACCTCGTCGGCCAGCTCGGCGGGCGGCATGTCGATGAAGCGCCGCCCGAACCCGGTCAGGTCGCGGTACCCGACGTGCGCGCCGACGGCCACACCGCGTTCGGCGGCGGCGCGGGTGGTGTGCCGCAGCACGGTCGGGTCCCCGGCGTGGAAACCGCAGGCGACGTTGGCGCTGGTGACGATGGACAGCAGTGCCTGGTCGTCGCCCAGCTCCCAGCGGCCGTGGCCCTCGCCGAGGTCGGAGTTGAGGTCGATGCGCAAGGTGGGTCCTCCTCAGGGGTCGGGGACGGTGCCCGGGGTCCGTCCTACTGCCAGAGCGCGGCGATGCCGCCGAGCGCGTTCCAGGCCATGTACAGGGTCAGCGCCCAGGCGGCCCAGCCGACGGCGAGCAGCCAGCGCGGGTAACGGTAGCCGCCGAGCAGGTCGCGGGAGCGGCGTGTGGCCACCCACAGCATGATCCCGAGGCCGACCGGCAGGATGGCGCCGTTGAGCGCCCCGGCCAGGACGAGCAGGGTCGCGGGGGCCTGACCGGCGAGGAGGAAGATCACCAGTGAGACACCGACGAAGCCGGTGACCAGCGCGCCCCGGCGCTGGGTGAGCACGGGGTGGAAGGTGGAGACGAAGGAGACCGAGGTGTAGGACGCGCCGATCACCGAGCTGACGGCGGCGGCCCAGAAGATCACGCCGAACATCCGCAGCCCGACCTCACCCGCGGCCTGGCGGAAGGCCTCGGCCGCCGGGTTGGCGGCCTCCATGACGGCGGCGCCGCCGGCGACCACGCCCAGGATGGCGAGGAAGAGCACGATGCGCATGACGCCGGTGACGATGATGCCGGTGACGGACGTGCGCGTGACGGCGGAGACGTTCTCCCGCCCGCCCTTGCCGAGCTCGACCAGGCGGTGCGCGCCCGCGTAGGTGATGTAGCCGCCGACGGTGCCGCCGATGATGGTGACGGTGGCGAGGAAGACGTCGGAGCCGAGCTGGTCCGGCAGCACCGCCTGGCGCAGCGCCTCCCCGACCGGGGGCTTGGACACGAACGCGACGTACAGGGTCAGGGCGATCATCGCCACGCCCAGCACGACGAGGATGCGGTCCAGGGCCACGCCGAGCCGCTTGACGCCGAGGATGACCACGGCCAGGACCGCCGACAGGACGGTGCCCCAGCGCGGGTCGAGCCCGGTCAGCGCCTGGAGTCCGAGCCCGGTACCGGCGAGGTTGCCGACGTTGAACACCAGTCCGCCGAAGACGACGAGGGCCGCCAGCACGTAGCCCGCCCCGGGCAGCACCCGGTTGGCCAGGTCCTGGGCGCGCATGTTCGCGACGCCGATGACGCGCCAGATGTTGAGCTGGACCGCGATGTCGACCAGGACCGACACCAGGATGGCGAAGGCGAAGGTGGCGCCGAGCTGGGCGGTGAACGTCGTGGTCTGGGTGATGAAGCCGGGCCCCACCGCGCTGGTGGCCATGAGGAACAGGGCGCCGAGCAGTCCGCTGTTGAGCGCGACGCGGCCGGGACGGGGGCGCGGCCGGGCGGCCGCGGAGGTGTCTTTCACGGGGGTCTCCTGGTGTGGAGGGGGATGGCTGTGACCCACACCATCGTGGGATTGTTGAACAATACTTCAATCCAACAAAGCTGGTAAAGACCCGGTCAGTAAAATCCAACCCGCCGGTCCGTACCATGGAGGGACGCGATCCCGCCCCTCGAAGGAGCCCACGTGACGGCCACGGACGACCTCATCGACCGGCTCCCCGAGCCACCGGAGGCCCTGGCCCGCGCCACCAGCCAGGCCGAGCGGGTCGCCGACATGCTGCGCGCCTTCGTCATCGACGGCGCGCTCTCCCCCGGGACCCGCCTGTCCGAGGAGCGGCTCAGCCGCAAGTACGGGGTCTCCCGCAACACCCTGCGCGAGGCGTTCCGCCTCCTGTCACGGGAGCGCCTCCTGGTGCACCAGATGCACCGGGGCGTCTTCGTCAACCGGCCCACCAGCGACGACGTCCGCGACCTGTTCAGCGCGCGCCGCTCCCTGGAACTTCCCGCGGTCCGCGGCGCCCGAGGGGCGCCCGAGGACGCGGTCTCCGCCGTCGGCGCCGCCGTGGCCGAGGGCGAGGCCGCCCGGGAGGTGGGCGACTGGTGGCGCATGGGCACGGCCAACATGCACTTCCACCAGGCGCTGGCCGGTCTCGCGGGCAGCCCGCGGATCGACGAGTTCATGAGCCAGGTGCTGGCCGAGACCCGCCTGGTCTTCCACGTCATGAACGCGCCCGAACAGTTCCACGCGCCCTACCTGGACTGGAACCGGCGGATCCACCTCAGGATCGCCGAGCGCGACCCCGACACCGCCGCGGTCGAACTGTCCCGCTACCTCGACACCTCCGAGGAACAGCTCGTCACCGCGTTCACCGCGATGGAACGCGCGACGGGCGACGCCTGACCTCGGCGCCGCCCGTCACCCGCCCCGGCTGGTCACCAGGGCGAACCGCGTGCTCAGGGGACGTCCGCGCCCACCGCGCGCTCGGCGCGTTCCGCCACCGTGGAGCGGTCCCGCCCCTCGGGGACGGCCCGGCCCGCGCGCCCCGGCCACCAGGTCCGCGCCCCCAGCTCCAGCGAGAGGGCGGGCACGAGCAGCGACCGCACCAGCAGCGTGTCCACCAGGACGCCGAAGGCGACCAGGAACGCGAGCTGGAACAGGAACAGCAGGGGGATCACCGCCAGCGCCGCGAAGGTGGCCGCCAGGACCACGCCCGCCGACGTGATGACACCTCCCGTCACGGTGAGGGCCCGCAGGACACCGGGGCGGTGGCCGTGTACGAGCGTCTCCTCCCGCGCCCTGGACATGAGGAAGATGCTGTAGTCGATCCCCAGCGCCACCAGGAACACGAACGCGAACAGCGGCACCACCGGGTCGGCCGCGGGCAGGTCCAGCACGTGCTCGAAGACCAAGGTGCCGACGCCGAGGACGGCGGCGAAGGACAGCACGTTCGCCGCCATCAGCAGCAGGGGCGCCACCAGTGAGCGCAGCAGCGGGATGAGGACGAGGAAGACGACCACGAGGACGAGCGGGACCACCACCGTGAAGTCGCGCTGGGCCGTCTCCCGGGTGTCCAGGGTGGTCGCGGCGACCCCGCCGACCAGCGCGTCGGCCCCCTCGACCTCCGCCAGTGAGTCGCGCAGCTCCCGTACCGTGTCCACGGCCTGGGCCGACTCCGGGGAGGCCGCGAGCACGGCCTCGACCAGGACGCGGCCGTCCTCGACGATCGGGGCGCCCTGCTGTCCCGGTGGGCCCGGTGCGCGAACCACGTCGGCGCCGGTGACCCCGGGGACGTCCTCGGCGGCGGCGACCACGGCGTCCGCGTGGTCGGCGTCCGTGACGATCAGGGCCGGGGCGGCCGTGGAGTCGGCGCCGAAGCCCCGGGTCAGGGTCTGCTGTCCGTCGACCGCCTCCACCTCGGTCCGGAAGATCTCGGCCTGGGAGCTGCCCTCGGCGTCGAACCGCGGCGCGAAGGCGGCGGCCGCCAGGAGCAGGACCGCGGTGCCCACCCAGTAGGCACGGGGGCGACGTCCGACCGACGCGGCGACCGCGCCCCACACACGGTGCCCGCCGAGGACCGCGTCGGTCCCTCGCGCGGCGGTCTCCCCCCGACGGTTCGGGGCGAGCGGCCAGAACGCCGCCCGGCCGAGCAGGAGCAGCGCGGCGGGCAGGAAGGTCAGCGCGGACAGGACGGCCGCGCCGATCCCGATGGCGACGACGGGCCCCAGTCCCCGCGTCGAGGCGAGGTCGGCGGCGAGGAGGCAGAGCACCCCGAGGACCACGGTTCCCGCGGAGGCCAGGATCGGACCGATCACGCCGCGCAGGGCCGCGCCGACGGCCTTCGCCGCGGTGTCCCGCTCCGACAGTTCCTCGCGGTAGCGCGCGACCAGGAGCAGGGCGTAGTCGGTGCAGGCGCCGACCACGAGGATGAAGAGGATGCCCTGGCTCTGGCCGTTGAGGGTGATCAGGTCCGCGTCGGCGGAGGCGTACACGAGCGCGCCCGCCAGGGCCAGGGCCAGGAGCGCGGACACGATGACCACGATCGGCAGCAGGGGCGACCGGTAGACGGCGACGAGGATGACGAGCACGGCGACGAGCGCGACCAGGAGCAGGGTCGTGTCGATACCGCCGAAGGCCGCGGCCAGGTCGGCGGCGAACCCGGCCGGCCCGGTGACCTGGGACTGCAGCCCGGCCACGGGGTCGTCCTCGAGCGCCTCCCTGAGCTCGCCGACGGCCTCTGCGGTGTCCGCACCGGCGTCGATCGGCACGATGAGTTGGGCCACGGAGGCGTCCTCCGTCCCGGGGAGGGGGCCGACGACGGGGCCGTCCACCCACGGCCGGTCGGTGAGGCCCTCGGCGACCGCCGACAGGGCGGCCAGGTCGGCGCCGTCCAGGTCGCGTTCGCCGGAGTAGACGACGATCGCGGGGACACTGTCGCCGCGGTCGAACTCCTCCGCGAGCTCCCCCGCGCGCGTGGACTCCGCCCCGATCGGCAGGAAGGCGCTCTGGTCGTTGGTCTGGACGTCGCCCAAAGAGCCGAGGAGCGAGCCGAGCGGGCCCGCCCCGAGGATCCACGCCACCACCGCCACGACCGCCACCAGCCCGGGCAGCCGCCTCCGGCGCCCGGTTCCCGGTGCCCCTCTCCGGGTTCTCACCGTGTCCACCTCCAGCATCGACGACTAATAGCTCTGAAACAGATTATCTCGTTTTTCGAGCTAACTTCGGCACGACGGTAACACGACCCCCAGACGCCCCACACGCCGCCCCTGGCGATCACCGCCGCGCCGTCACCGCTCCCGGGCCGCCTGACGAGCGATGTTGCGGGCCATCGAACCGAAGATCAGACCGTGGAAGGGGGTGACCGCCTTCCAGTAGAGGTGTCCGGACAGCCCCCGGGGACGGAACAGGGCACGCTGGCGGTACACGGTGCGCCCGCCCTCGCGCCCCACTTCCAACTCCAGCCACGCCAGCCCGGGCAGACGCATCTCCGCACGCAGCCGCAGCAGCTCGCCGGGCACGACCTCCTCCACCCGCCAGAAGTCGAGCGAGTCACCTACCCGCAGCCGGGCTGGGTCCCTGCGACCGCGACGCAGGCCGACACCCCCGACGGCCAGGTCGATCCATCCCCGCGCGGCCCAGGCCAGCGGCCACGAGTACCAGCCCCGGTCGCCTCCGATCCCCTCGATCACCGACCACAGCCGCTCGGGCGGCGCCTCCACGACCCGCGACCGCTCGTCGGTGTACAGGCTTCCGCCCGCCCAGTCCGGGTCGGTGGGCAGCGGGTCCGAGGGGGCGCTCGGCCAGGTGGCGGACGACCACCGGGTGTCCACGCGCGCCTCGGCCTCCTGGCGCAGGGCCAGCGCCACCGCCTCGTCGAACCGGAGCCGCTCATGGTCGTCGAGCAGATCGGACAGGTCGTCCTCGCGCATCACCGAGTCGTGGCGCAGCGACTCCACGAGCGGGCGCGCGATGGAGGGCGGCACCGGCGTCACCAGACCCACCCAGAGACTGGACAGGCCAGGTGACAGGACGGGCACCGGAATGATCCACCGCCGCCGGATCCCGGCCACCGCGGCGAACCGCTGGATCATCTCCGCGTAGGTGAGCACTTCCGGACCGCCGACGTCGAACGTGCGGTTGGTCCCCGCGGGCAGCTCCGCCGCCCCCACCAGCAGCCTGAGCACGTCCCGCACGGCGATGGGCTGGACCCGGCTGCGGACCCACCGCGGTGTGGTCATGGCGGGCAGGCGCTCGGTGAGGTGGCGCAGCATCTCGAAGGAGGCCGAC
>NZ_ANBC01000435.1:7897-9936 GCF_000341125.1 Nocardiopsis lucentensis DSM 44048
CGCCGCTCTCAGGACGGCGGTGGGCACGGCGGAGGCGAGCAGGATGTCGCCGACCTCCGTCCGGGAGGCCATGTGCGCGGAGAGCGGACCCGCCTGGGGGGCGAGGCCGCCGAGGTAGACCACGCGTCCCGTGCCCGCCTCCTCGGCGGCGCGGGCGAAGACGCGGGCGCCCTCGGCGTCCTGCCCGGCGAAACCGCGCCCGCCCGCCATCGCGTGCACGAGGTAGTAGGCGGTGTCCACGTTCGTGAGCGCCTCGGCCAGTCCGGACCCGTCGACCACGTCCCCCCGCACCACCTCGACCCGGTCGCGCCAGGGGTGGTCACGGAGCTTCTCCGGGGTGCGCGCCAGGCACCGCACGTCGTGCCCGGCCTCCAGGAGCAGCGGGACCAGCCGCCCTCCGACGTAGCCGCTGGCCCCGGTCACGAGCACCCGCACGGCGCTCAGCCCGCCGCGCCGACGGCCGCGTCCCGGCGCCGGTTCCTGCGCTCGCGACGCCGCTCCCGGGCGATCCGGTAGGGGTTGTCCTCCGGCAGGCCGCCGCTCACCCTGCCGTACATGCCGAAGGTCATCACCATGAGACCGACCACGAAGCTGAAGACCACGTTGGGCATCGAGAAGGCGAGGACGTTGGGGCCGGCACCCATCAGGTAGAGGTTGGCCAGACCGCTCGCCACGAACAGCAGGCCCACCGCCGTGCACACGGTGGAGGCGAAGGCGCCGCCGAGCACGGCCGCCCCGACCAGGAGCGAACCGAACGCCACCGAGACGAAGCTGAGCGCGCCGTTGGTGGACAGACCCGCGATCACCTCGCCCTGGGTGTCGAACAGCGGAAGCCGGATCATCAGACCCGCCACGCCGAAGCCGATGAGCACGAGTCCGGTCAGCGCCGCCCCCGCCCGGTGGACGGCGGCCAGGCGTCGTTCGGCCGAACGCTTCGCATCGTGTTCCATCGCTGCACCCCTTTCGGTGTCGTCCCAGCTAGAGTCGGTCGCACGCGACCAAGGCCACAAGTCGCACCGCTTTCGCAACGTTTCGGGAGGTGTGCCGTGCCCGACGCGCTCACCCCCGGGGCGGCGGCCCGTCTGCTCGGCGTCGCGCCCTCGACCCTGCGCAGCTGGGACCGGCGCTACGGCGTCGGGCCCCGTGGCCGCAGTCCGGGCGGGCACCGCCGCTACACGCCCGATGACGTATCCCGGCTGCGCGAGCTGTGCCGTCTGGTCGGCGAGGGGATGACCCCCGCCGACGCCGCGGAGCGGACGCGCGACGGCGGCGTCGCGACGCCGCGCCCTCCCGCGCCTCCGCTCCCCCGGGCCGCCGGGGGGCCGACCGGGCGGACGACCCCGACCCTCCAGGGCGTGGCGCACGCGGCGATGCGCCTGGACGCCGCCCTGGTGGAGGAGATCCTGGAGGACGCCCTCCGGTCCAGGGGCGTGGTGGCCGCCTGGGAGGAGCTGGCGATGCCCCTGCTGTACGGGATGGGCCGCAGGTGGGAGGCCACGCTGCGGTACGTCGAGGTCGAACACCTGTTGTCGTGGTGCGTGTCGTCCGCGCTGCGCCGGGTCCGCGGACCCGCCCGCGCGCCGGCGGCCGAACCGTACGGGGACCGTCCCGTGCTCCTGGCCTGCGGCCCGCACGAGATGCACAGCCTCCCCCTGGAAGCCCTCGCCGCCGCGCTGCGGGAGGCCGGGGTGTCCCACCGGGTGCTCGGCGCCTGCACCCCGTTGGAGGCGACGGTGGCCGCGGTGCGCCGCCTCGCCCCCCGTGCGGTGGTCGTGTGGTGCCACGGGGCCGACCGCGCGGGTGAGACGGCCGTACTGGCGACGGCGCGCGCGATCTCCGGTTCCCGGCCGAGGACCCGCCTGTTCACCGCGGGGCCCGGTTGGCGCCCGGTGGCCGGGGCCGAGCGGGCGCGCGACGGCCACCTCACGTCACTGGGCGACGCCGTCCGCGTCCTGGCGCCCCGCGCGGAGTCCCCGGCGGCGGTCGCGCCGGACCGCTGAGGGGTCAGCCGCCGAAGGTCTCCACACCCTCGGAGGGTG
>NZ_ANBC01000436.1 GCF_000341125.1 Nocardiopsis lucentensis DSM 44048
GAGGTCGAGACCGTCCAGGCGCGCGGCGCCCCTGGCGGCGAGGTCCCGTCTGCGCCTCTCGACCTCGTCGCGCGCGCCCACGCGGTCGAGGGCGGCGACGACCGCCCCCACCGTCGCGTCGTCGGGATCGGCGCCGGGGTCGGCGATGAGGCGCGCGGCCTCGGCGTCGCCCCGTTCCTCGGCCAGCCGCAGCCCGGCCGACATCAGCAGGGTGCACTTACCGTCACGGATGTCCTCCCCCGGATCCTTGCCGGTGCGCGCGGGGTCCGCGTACACGCTGTCCACGTCGTCGCGGAGCTGGTAGGCGGTACCGATGTCGACGCCGTAGTCCCGCAGGGCCCGGACGACCCCGTGGTCGGCCCCGGCCATCACCGCGCCCAGGTGCAGGGGGCGCTCCACGCTGTAGGCGGCGGTCTTGAGGCGGTCGATCCGCAGTGCCGTCGCCTCGGAGCGCTCGCGCCGCGCCGGCGCCCGCACGTCCAGGAACTGCCCGGCGATGAGTTCGGTGCGCATCCTCCGCCAGACCGCCCGTGCCTCCTCCCGGGTGGCCAGCCCGGCCAGGGCCTCGTCGAGCATGTCGTCGGCCCAGACCAGGGCGAGGTCCCCGGCGAGGATCGCCATGCCCTCCGCGTACCGCCGCTCCTCCCCCGCGTACCCGTGGGAGCGGTGGGCCGCCGCGTGCGCCGCGTGCACCGAGGGCGCGCCCCTACGCAGGTCGGAGCCGTCCATGACGTCGTCGTGAATGAGTGCCCAGGTCTGCACGAGCTCCAGCGCGGCACAGGCGCGAAGCGCGCGGCGGGCGTCCGCGCCGTCGTCGGCCCCGCCCCCCGCGAGCCACCCCCACCAGGCGACCACCGAACGCAGCCGCTTGCCGCCCAGAGCGAAGCCCGCGACGGAGGCGGCCAGGTCGCGGCCGAACTCGCCATCGGCCTCCCCCGCTTCCCGGACACGGCCCCCCAGGTAGTCGCGCAGGTCCTCCTCGACGGCGGACCTGACGGGGGCGACGAGCTCTGCCATGGCTGCGGATCGGGTGATGGTGGCCTCCTCGGGAAGAACCGGCCCAGGCTACCGCTCCCCCGGCCGGACGCCGCCGCCGGAGCACGACACGTCCTAGAATCCTGGGTAGGACCGGACCAGCCGGTCACCGACCCGCCAGGAGCTCCATGGAAACGGCGCCGGCCTCGCCCCCCGGCGGACCCGATGCCGGATCGCGGACCGAACTCTACGACGCCCTCCAGGACGGCGGTCAGCGGCTCGCGGTCGGTCTGGTGCGCCTCCTGCACCGGATGGCGGCCCTCAGCGGCATGAACCCGACGGACTTCCAGTGCTACACGCTGCTGCGCGTGTCCGGCACCCTCACGCCGGGGGAGATCGCCGACAGCCTGTGCCTGTCCACGGGGTCGGTCACCGGGGTCCTCGACCGGTTGGAGGAACGGGGCCTCGTGGAGCGGACCCGGCACCCCGGGGACCGGCGCAAGATCGCGGTACGGCTCACCGAGGGAGCCGACCGGCTCGCCTCCGCCTCCTCCCCCGGCATGCGCGCGGCCATGACGGAACTGCACGACCACTACTCCGACGGTGAACTGGCCGTCATCGCCGACTGGCTGGACCGCGTCGGCGCGACGCTCGACGGTGTGGTCCGCGCTCCGCGCCCCCCGGCCTGAGGTCCTTCCGTAGGCTCGTGCCGGAAACCCGGGTGACCCAGGTCCCGTAATGCCATGATGGGGACGACATGGAACTGAACGGACGCCCCGTCAGCACCGGGGAACTCGCCGGCCTCGCCCTGTACGGATACGGACACTTCACGACCATGCTCGTCACGGACCTGCGTGTCCGGGGTCTGGACCTGCACGCCGAACGCCTCGCCCGCGACTGCCGGACCCTGTTCGGCACCGAACTGGACCTGCCGCGCGTGCGCGAACTGGCCCGCCGCGCCGCCCGGTCCCACCCCTCGCCCTGCGTCGTGCGCGTGACCGTCTTCGACCCGGACATGGACCTGGGCCGTCCCGCCGCACGCGCGTTCCCCCAGATCCTGGTCACCACCCGCCCCGCGCCCGACCCGAACGCCCCGCCGCGCCCCCTGCGCCTGGGCACCCGGCCGTTCACCCGCGACACGCCCCAGGTCAAGAGCACCGGTCTGTTCGGCTCGGTCCACCAGCGCCGCGCCGCCCAACTCGACGGCCACGACGACGCCCTGTTCACCGGGGCGGACGGCCGCGTCGCGGAGGGGCCGACCTGGAACATCGGCTTCCTGGACGGCGGCGGCCTGGTCTGGCCGCAGGCGCCGTGCCTACCGGGCGTGACCGCGCAGCTGGTCGAACGGGCCGCCGTCGGCCTGGGGATCCCGGTCTCGACCCGGGTCGTCCCCACAGCCTCCTGCACACGGATGGCGGGCGCGTTCGTCACCAACGCCACGACCGGTGTGCGCCCGGTGACCGCGATCGACGGCGTCCACCTGCCGCGTTCGGTCCTCATCGCCCGGCTCGCCGAGGCCTACTCCGCCCTCCCCAGCCAACCGCTCTGACCCACCCCACGGCCCCGTTCGTCACGGTCCGTGGCGGAACCTCCCGCGACGCGCCAGCCGGGCACACCACTCGGTCTCCCCCTACCATCCGGAATACGCCGGCCGTGACCTGCACGGACGACACATCGACACCGGACACCGCCGTCCCGGCCAGCAGGGCAGCCAACCCTCCGGGGCTGGGGAGGAGCCACCATCTCAACCCTGCGCGACTACATACGGGAACACACCAACCCCGCGGTCTTCGGCGTATCCGGAGTCGTGATCCTCACCTTCGTCACCGTCGGCATCGTCGCCACCGACCCGCTTCTCAACGCGGCGACGGCCACCCGCGACTGGATCGGGAACCAGCTCGGCTGGATCTACGTGCTGTGCACGACGTTCTTCCTCGTCCTGGCCGTCTTCCTCATGCTCAGCAAGTTCGGCCGGATCCGGCTCGGCCCCGACGACTCACGGCCGGAGTTCAGCACCCTGGCGTGGTTCGCCATGCTCTTCACCACCGGCATGGGCATCGGCCTGGTGTTCTGGGGCGTCTCCGAACCCATCCACCACCTGACCTGGCCGAGGAACTCCGACTTCCTCGTGCCCGAGGGCGAGGCTCCGCCGGTGGAGGCCGCCGACGAGGCGCTCGCCCTGAGCTTCTTCCACTGGAGCTTCCACCCGTGGGCGATCTACATCGCGCTCGGGATGTCGCTGGGCTACTTCACGTTCCGCAAGAACCTGCCGCTGCGTCCGGCCTCGGCCCTGTACCCGCTGATCGGCGACCGCGCGTTCGGCTGGCCGGGCAACCTCGTGGACATCCTGGCGGTGTTCGGCACGCTCTTCGGCCTGGCCACCTCCCTGGGCCTGGGCACGCTCCAGATCAACGGGGGGCTCAGCCACGTGTTCGGGCTGCCGGTCAACCAGATGACGCAGTCGCTCATCATCGTCGTCATCACCGGCATCGCCCTGCTGAGCGTCCTGGCCGGGATCGACAAGGGCATCCGGCGCCTGTCCGTCATCAACCTGTGGCTGGCGTTCGCGCTGCTGGTCGTCATCTTCCTGTTCGGACCCAAGCTGTGGATGATGAGCACCATGACCACGGCCGCGGGGGAGTACTTCGCCGCGCTCATCCCGCTCAGCCTGTCCTTCCCGAGCCCGCTCGCCGATCCGCAGGCGGCCCAGTGGACCACCACGTGGAGCATCTTCTACTGGGGTTGGTGGATCTCCTGGGCGCCGTTCGTCGGCATCTTCCTGGCCCGGATCTCCTACGGGCGCACCATCCGCGAGTTCGTGGTCGGCGCCCTGTTCGCCCCGGTGATCGTCTCCGTCCTGTGGTTCGGCGTCTTCGGCGGGTCCGGGCTGTACTACGAGCTCTTCGAGGGCGCGGGACTGTCCGCGCTCAACGAGGAGGACCGCGCGTTCCGGCTCGTGGACGCGATGTTCACCTTCTCACCCGTGATGAGCGACGCGATCGCGCTGCTGCTCATCCTCGTGGTCACGATCTTCTTCGTCACCTCCTCCGACTCCGGCTCACTGGTGGTCGACACGCTGACCAACGGCGGCGACACCCACCCGGTGAGGGGACAGCGCGCGTTCTGGGCGATCTCCGAGGGCGCGGTGACGCTGGTCCTGCTCGTCCTGGGCGGCGAGGACGCCCTGGCCGCCCTCCAGGCCGCCGCGGTCGTGACCGGTCTCCCCTTCGCCGTGATCCTGCTGTTCATGCTGTGGGGCCTGGGCAGGGCGCTGGCCGAGGAACCGCCGCCCGACGCCGCACGGGGCCGGTCGGTCCAGGAGCGGCGCACCACCCCCCGACCCCGGAGCGAGTGACGGCCGCGTGGCCCAGCCGGAGACCGAGACCCGCAGGAGGCGGACGTGACACGCAAGAAGTTCGGCAACCCCTTCCACGGGGTGATGGACATGATCACCGAGATGAACCGGATCTCCGAGACCATGTCCTCGAGCGAGATCAGCCACGCCGGGGAGCGCGAACGCGGCTTCGCCGACGCCTGGAGCCCGCCGACCGACATCCTCGCGCGCGGCGACGACCTGGTGATCCGCTGCGAGATGCCGGGGGTCTTCGAGGAGGACGTGACGGTCAGCCTCAGCCAGAACGTCCTCACCATCAGCGGCCAGCGCCGCCGGGACGAGGACGACGTCGTGTACTACTCCTCGGAGCGGTACATGGGCGCGTTCCGCCGCGACATCAGCCTCCCCGAGAACATCGGGGACGAGGACGTCGAGGCGACCTACGGGGAGGGGCTGCTGGAGGTGACCGTGCACGGCGCGGCCAACGCCGCCGTACCCACCACGATCTCGATCAGCAGGCGGCGCCGCTGACCCGGGCCCGCCGAGCGCCGCGGCGGGCCCCGTACGGACACGGGCTTCTCCTCACCGGCTCTGTGACCACACGGCGGGAACCGGGCGCGGCCCCAGGGCGACTGTCACGGTGAACGGCCGCGTCCGCGGCCCGACCACGGAGTCATCCGATGCACCAGCGCACGACCCGTTCCGCCACCGCGGCGGCCCTGTTCGCCCTGGCCCTCAGCGCCTGCGGTGGGAGCGGCGAGCAGGAGGACAACCCCGCCGAGGAGGTCGCCGCGGACGCCACGGCGGCCGACGGCTTCGAGATCACCGACCCCTGGATCAAGGCGGTCACCCAGGACGAGGGCATGACCGGTGTCTTCGGTGAGATCACCAACAGCTCCCAGAGCGAGCTGACCGTCGTCGCCGCCGAGGCCGACGGCGCGGACATGGTGCAGCTCCACGAGGGCACCCTGGAGGGCGCCGACGCCAGCATGAGCGAGATGGAGGGCGGCTTCGTCGTCCCGGCCGGCGGTAGCTACCCCCTGGAGCCCGGCGGGGACCACATCATGCTCATGGAGCTGACCCGGGACCTGGCGGCGGGCGACGAGCTCACCGTCACCGTGGAGTTCGAGGACGGCTCGACCACCACCTTCGACGCGGCCATCCGCCCCTACACCGGCGCCAACGAGGACTACGGCGACATGGAGGGCGACGGCACGGGCGACATGGAGGACATGGACGAGGGCCACGGCGACGGCTCGGGCACGGGCGAGGACGGTGGCGGCTCCGACGACGGATACGGGGACGAGTGATGGCCGCCCCCGAACCCGACGACGCACGCGGCGGCCGGATGAGCCGCCGGGGCCTGCTCCTGGGCGGCGCGGCCGGACTCGGGGCCGCGGGGATCGGCGCGGCCGGGGCCACCGCGGCGCACCGGCTGGTCGGTGGCGCCGACCCGGCTCCCGGATCGGAGTCGGCGCCCCCGCACGGCGGCCGGACCGTGCCGTTCCACGGTCGGCGCCAGGCCGGGGTGGAGACGCCGCCGCAGGCGCACGCCACGTTCGTCGCGCTCGACCTGAACGAGGACGCCGACGCCGACGCCGTGCGGCGGCTCATGGTCATCCTCAGCGACAACGCCGCCCGCCTCACCCAGGGCGCCCCCTCCCTGACCGACACCGAGCCCGAACTGGCCGAGGTCCCGGCCCGGCTGACCACCACCTTCGGGTTCGGGCGCGGGTTGGTCGAACGGGTGGACCCCGACGCCGTGCCCGAGTGGCTGGGGCCGCTGCCGAAGTTCGACCGGGACGACCTGCGCCCGGAGTGGGGCGGGGGCGACCTGCTCGTCCAGGTCTGCGCGGACGACCCGGTCACCGTCTCGCACGCCGTGCGGATGATGGTCCGGGACGCCCGCCCCTTCGGTCGGCCGCGCTGGTCCCAGAGCGGGTTCCGGCGCTCCTACGGCTCCCAGCCGGACGGCACCACGATGCGCAACCTCATGGGCCAGGTGGACGGCACCGTCAACCCGAAACCGGGGACGGAGGACTTCGACCACCTCGTCTGGGGCGGGAACGGCCCGGACTGGATGGCCGGCGGCACCAGTGTCGTGCTGCGTCGGATCGCCACCGACCTGGACACCTGGGACGAGATCGACCGGCCCGCCCGTGAGGCCGTGGTGGGGCGCCGTCTGGACAACGGCGCCCCGCTGACCGGTGAGAACGAGCACGACGAGGTGGACCTGGCGGCCACCGGCCCCGACGGCCTGACCGTCATCCCGTCGTTCGCGCACGTGCGGCGGGCGCGGACGGGCGACCCGGACGAGCGGATCTTCCGCCGCGGCTACAACTACGACCTGCGCGACGGCACCGGGGGCGAGGCCGGACTGCTCTTCGCCTCCTACCAGGCCGACCCGCTGCGCCAGTTCGTCCCCATCCAGCGCCGGTTGGACGAGCTCGACCTGCTCAACGAGTGGGTCACGGCCGTGGGGTCGGCGGTGTTCGCCGTTCCTCCCGGATGCGAGGAGGGGGGATACGTCGGCGCGACACTCCTGGAGGGATGAGCTCCGGGATGCCAGTATGAGTTCCATGACGGAGCGCCCACCGCTGCGCACGGTACGCGCCGGGGTCTTCACCTCGGTGTGCGCTTCGGTGTCGGTGGGCGGTCACTCCCTCTCGTCCGGGCACGGTGTCCCCCCGGGCGGCCTGATCGTCGGATCGGCCCTGGTCTACGCGGTGGCCTGGGCCGTGACCGGCCGGGAACGGGGACTGGGCGCGATCGCCGGCTGGATGGCCTGGTCCCAGTCGGCGCTCCACCTCGTGTACACGACCGCGCAGTCCGCGGGAGGCCACCACGGCTCCTACGACGAGGCGCTGGCGGCCGCCTCCGGCAGCGGCGGCATGCTGGCCGTCCACGCGGCCGCCGGCGCGGTGTGCGCCTGGTGGCTGCGCCAGGGCGAGGCCGCACTCTTCGCCTACCTGCGTCTGGTCGCCGTCGCGCTGCTGCCGCTCCTGGCGCTGGCCACGGTGTCTCCTTCGCCGCCCCGACCGCGGACGACGGGGTCGGCGGCGCCCCCGCGCGGCCGGGAGACCGTGCTCTACCTGCGGCACAG
The DNA here is from genome assembly GCF_000341125.1 of Nocardiopsis lucentensis DSM 44048. Classification (GTDB taxonomy): domain Bacteria; phylum Actinomycetota; class Actinomycetes; order Streptosporangiales; family Streptosporangiaceae; genus Nocardiopsis; species Nocardiopsis lucentensis. The sequence goes on from NZ_ANBC01000436.1 coordinate 7,413, forward strand.
CCTGGTGCTGAGGGGTCCTCCGGCGTTCTGCTGAGGCCCGTCCCGCGTACCGCCCACGAGCGCCGCCGCACCGGCGCGGCCCCGGGCGCCCGCGGGTCCCGGTTCGGGCAGACGCCTCCGCTCCCGTCCCACGCGCTTCGCCCCTGGTCGGCGCAGTCCGCCACCGGGCCGGCCGAACGCGTCCAGAACCAGGAGAGAGCCCCCCATGCCTGTCGAGACCACCCCTCCGGACGGCGAACTGGAGCGCCTGGCCTTCGCCGCGCGCGACGGATCCGCCGCCGCCCTCGACATCCTCGTCCGCAGGACCAGGCCCACCGTGATCCGGCACATCGCCCGCCGGGTGCCCGCCGGCCGGGTCGAGGAACTCACCCAGGAGACCTACCTGCGGGCACTGCGCAGTCTGCCCCGGTTCGCCGGTCGGGCGCCCGTGCGGTCGTGGCTGCTGGCGATCGCCCGCAACACCGTCGCCGACGGCTACCGCAGCGAGGCGGCCCGGCCGAGGTGTGTCAGCCTCAACGACTGGGACCGGTTGTCCGTGCGGTTCACCCGCTTCGACGAGCACCTGGCCCTGCTCGACCTGTTGAACGGGCTCACTCCCGAACGGCGGCAGGCGTTCGTACTCACGCAGGTCGAGGGCCTGACCTACGCCGAGGCGGCGCGGATCGCCGGGGTTCCCGTGGGGACCATCCGCTCACGGGTCTCCCGGGCCCGGGAGGACCTGCTGCGCGGGTTCACCGGCTGACCGGCTGCCGAGCGGGGCGGTTCCCGGGGTGTCCTTCCGCGGACCGTGGAAGGACACCCCGGGCTGGTCCGGGCGCCGCCGGGGTTCCTACGGACGGGGCCGAGCCGTAGGCGTCCGTGAGGCTGGCCGCCCCGCCCCGC
>NZ_ANBC01000437.1 GCF_000341125.1 Nocardiopsis lucentensis DSM 44048
GCCGAAGCGCGGCGGAGGACCAGAACACGCGCCTCTAGAACTCGCGGTCCTTGTCGTAGGGACCGATGACCGCCAGCGCGCGCGGACGCGCGAGCAGTTCGGCGGCGGCCTCGGCCACGTCCTGCTCGGTCACGGCGTCGAACAGCGCCAGATCCTCGTCGATCGACAGGTGACGGGGGTGGTTGAGCTCGTGTCCGAGCAGCCGCCCCATCCGGGCGTTGGTGCCCTCGTTGCCCAGCACCCACGTGCCCTGGATCTGCCCCTTGGCCCGGGTGAGCTCCTCGGCGGTGATCCCGGCCGCGGCCACCTTCGCCAGCTCGTCCCGGCACACGCCGATGACCTCGTCGGCCTTCTCCGGCAGGCAGCCCGCGTAGATCTGGAACGTCCCGGTGTCGGCGTAGCCCATGTGGTAGGCGTGCACGGCGTAGGCCAGGCCGCGCTTCTCCCGCACCTCCTGGAACAGGCGGGAGGACATGCCGCCGCCGAGGGCGGCGCTGAGCAGCCGGACCGCGTGCCAGCGGGAGTCGGTGCGCGGCAGACCCTCCGATCCCAGGATGATGTGGGCCTGCTCGGTCTCGCGCGGCTCCACCACCGTGCCGCCGAACGTCTGCACCGGGCCGCCCGCCAGGCGCGGGCGTGCCGGTCGGGCGTCCCCGGCGGCGGCGAGCTTGTCGGCGAACATCTCGCGGACCCGGGCCACCACCTCGTCGTGGTCGAGGCTGCCGGCCGCGGTCACCACCAGCTCGCCGGGCACGTAGGCGGACCCGTACTGTTCGAGGATCCGCTCGCGGGGCAGAGCGCGGATGGTGTCGATCGTGCCGAGGATCGGACGTCCCAGCGGGCTGTCCCCGAAGAAGTGCGCGGCGAAGACGTCGTCCACCAGGTCGGCGGGCTCGTCCTCGTACATGGCGATCTCCTCCAGGATCACGCCGCGCTCGGTCTCCACCTCGCCCTCGTCGAGTACCGAGTTGGCGACCATGTCACCGACCACGTCGATGGCCAGCGGCAGGTCCCGGTCGAGCACCTTGGCGTAGTAGCAGGTGTGCTCCTTGGTGGTGTAGGCGTTGTGGTCGGCGCCCACACCGTCGAGGAGCGCGGAGATCTCCATCGCCGAACGCGTCCGGGTCCCCTTGAACAGCAGGTGCTCCAGGAAGTGCGCCGAGCCCGCGTGCGCCGCGTCCTCGTCGCGCGAACCCGTGGTCGCGGAGATCCCGAAGGCGGCGGACCTCCCCCCGGGGACGTCCTCGGTGACCACCCGCAGGCCGCCGGGCAGCACGGTACGCCGCACGAGACCGGACCCGCGTTCGGGCTCCAGCAGCGTGACGGTGGTGCCCGGCTCCTGCTCGGCGGCGATGGGGACAGAGCTCATGAAACCTTCTTCTTCGCGTCGTTGGTGCGCTGGATCGGTCCGTGTGCGGTGCGCGCCCCACCGGTCCGGCGGAGTATAGGCGGCGGGGGCGGCCACACCACCGGTGCGACCGCCCCCATCAGCTGACTTCTCCGATCAGATCCGGCCGATCAGGTGTTCTCGGAACGGCTGGAGGAACGGCGGCGCCGGCGGCGCGGCGCGTCCCCGCCCTTCTCGGCGGGCTTGTCGTCACCGGACTCGGCGGCGGGCTCCTCGGCCGCCGGGGCGGACTCGGCCTCGACCACCTCGACCGGGACCAGCGACAGCTTGCCGCGGTCGTCGATCTCGCGGATCTCGACCTGGATCTTCTCGCCGATGCTGATCACGTCGTCGAGGTTCTCGATCCGCTTGCCGCCGTGCAGCTTGCGGATCTGTGAGATGTGCAGCAGGCCGTCCTTGCCGGGCAGCAGCGACACGAACGCGCCGAACGTGGTCGTCTTGACGACGGTGCCCAGGTAGCGGTCCCCGACCTCGGGCATGGTCGGGTTGGCGATCTGGTTGATCGTGTCCCGGGCGGCCTCGGCGGACGGGCCGTCGGTGGCGCCGATGTAGATCGTGCCGTCGTCCTCGATGGTGATCTCGGCGCCGGTGTCGTCCTGGATCGAGTTGATCATCTTGCCCTTGGGGCCGATGACCTCGCCGATCTTCTCCACCGGGACCTTGACGGTGAGGATGCGCGGAGCGTTCGGGCTCATCTCGGCCGGACGCTCGATGGCCTCCTGCATGACGTCGAGGATGGCCAGACGGGCGCCGCGCGCCTGCTGGAGCGCCAGCGCGAGCTGCTCGGCGGGGATGCCGTCGAGCTTGGTGTCGAGCTGGAGCGCCGTGATGAGCTCACGGGTGCCGGCGACCTTGAAGTCCATGTCGCCGAACGCGTCCTCGGCGCCGAGGATGTCGGTCAGCGTGACGAACTCGTCGCCCTCGCTGATCAGACCCATGGCGATACCGGACACCATCTCCCTGAGGGGCACACCGGCCGCCATCAGGGACATGGTGGAGGCGCAGACCGAACCCATCGAGGTGGAGCCGTTGGAGCCCAGCGCCTCGGACACCTGCCGGATGGCGTACGGGAACTCCTCGCGGGAGGGCAGGACCGGGAGCAGGGCCCGCTCGGCGAGCGCGCCGTGACCGATCTCGCGCCGCTTGGGCGAGCCCACCCGGCCGGTCTCACCGGTGGAGTAGGGCGGGAAGTTGTAGTTGTGCATGTAGCGCTTGGTCTTCTCCGGGTTGAGCGTGTCAACCGTCTGCTCCATGCGCAACATGTTGAGCGTGGTCACACCCAGGATCTGGGTCTCGCCGCGCTCGAAGAGGGCCGAGCCGTGCACCCGCGGCAGGATGCCGACCTCGGCGCTCAGCGAACGGATGTCCTTGGGGCCGCGGCCGTCGATACGGACCTTGTCCCGCAGCACGCGCTCACGCATGAGCTGCTTGGACAGGGAGCGGAAGGCGGCGCCGACCTCCTTCTCGCGCCCCTCGAAGGCCTCGCCGACCTTCTCGACGGCGACGGCCTTGACGCGGTCCAGCTCGGCTTCGCGCTCCTGCTTGTCCGCGATGGTCAGCGCCTTGGCCAGGTCCTCACGGACGGCGGAGTCGACGGCCTCGTAGGCGTCGTCCTCGTAGTCCAGGAAGACCGGGAACTCGGCGACCTCGCGGCTGGTCTGCTCGGCCACGGCGGCCTGGGCGCGGCACAGGACCTTGATGAAGGGCTTGGCGGCCTCCAGGCCCTCGGCGACCGTCTGCTCGTTCGGGCCGACGGCGCCCTCGGCGACCAGCTTCAGGGTGCGGGTGGTGGACTCCGCCTCGACCATCATGATCGCGACGTCGCCGTCCTCCAGGACGCGCCCGGCGACGACCATGTCGAAGGTGGCGTTCTCCAACTCGGAGTGGGTGGGGAAGCCGACCCACTGGCCCTCGATCAGGGCGACGCGCACGCCGCCGATCGGGCCGGAGAACGGGATGCCGGAGATCTGCGTGGACATCGAGGCCGCGTTGATGGCGACGACGTCGTACAGGTGGTCCGGGTGCAGGGCCAGGATCGTCTCGACGATCTGGATCTCGTTGCGCAGGCCCTTCTTGAACGACGGGCGCAGCGGCCGGTCGATCAGGCGGCAGGTGAGGATGGCGTCCTCGGAGGGACGGCCCTCGCGCCGGAAGAAGGAGCCGGGGATGCGGCCCGCGGCGTACATGCGCTCCTCGACGTCCACCGTCAGCGGGAAGAAGTCGAGGTTGTCCTTGGGACGCTTCGAGGCGGTGGTGGCGGACAGGACCATGGTCTCGTCGTCCAGGTACACCGTCGCCGAACCGGCGGCCTGCTGAGCCAGCCGGCCGGTCTCGAAGCGGATGGGTCGGGGGCCGAAGCGACCGTTGTCGATCACGGCTTCGGCCGAGTACACGCCCTCCATGGGCGACCTCCTACTACACGTTCTCGGGGCGCACCCGGCGGGTCCGTGCCCGGGGTGCGCTGATGTCTCGTCCCGCGTCCGTGCCCCGGAGTTGATGACGGCCGGTCATCGATCGAAGTCCACGGAGCCCGACGTGGGGCGTCCGGAGACCACTACCGAGGACCGGCCTCGACTCTGCGGCCGAGGGAAGGATCGCGGGTGTACCTCTGTGAACTTGTGGTATCCACACGCGGCGGCGTCAACCGGCGCGCGTGTCACACCTTACTAACAAAGCGGGAGCGGCCGAAGCCACTCCCGCGAGCCACCTAGCGGCGCAGACCCAGACGCTCGATCAGCGAGCGGTAGCGGGTGATGTCCTGCTTGGCGATGTACTTGAGCAGACGGCGGCGGCGGCCGACCATCAGGAGCAGGCCACGACGGCTGTGGTGGTCGTGCTTGTGGTCCTTGAGGTGCCCGGTCAGCTCGGTGATGCGGTGCGTGAGCAGCGCGACCTGGACCTCAGGGGAGCCGGTGTCGCCCTCGGAGGTGGCGTACTCGGCGATGATCTTTTCCTTGGTGGCGGCGTCGATCGACACAGCGCTCCGTTTCTTCGTTGTCGGTACGCGGGAAGGGCCCGGCCGAGCGGCCGGGGTCAGACGCGGTGACCGCGCGTACGAACAGTCACCGTCGCGTGCGATGGGCGCGGGCCCCGCCACGGGCGTGGGCGCGCCTCGATCCCGGATTCGGGCCCCCGGAAGGAGGACCGGCCGCGGGGCACACGTGGACGCCACCCAGCCTACCGCAAACGGCGAGGTGAAAGCCCCTTCGCGTGGGAGGGCGGGTGGCCGCTCAGCTCACTCGGACAGGACGTCGCGGCAACGGTCCACGTCGCGCCGCATGGCCACGATCAGCTCGTCGATGCTGTCGAAGCGCTCCTGGCCGCGGATGTGCTCGGCGAACTCCACGGCCATGTGGGCGCCGTAGAGCTCCAGGTCGTCGCGGTCCAGGGCGTAGGCCTCCACGGTCCGCTCCGCGCCGTCGAACGTGGGGTTGGTACCCACCGAGATCGCCGCGGGCCACCGCGACTCCCGCCCCTCGGACGGGGACGTGTGGCTGAGCCAGCCCGCGTACACGCCGTCACCGGGGACCGCCGCGTGCGGAGTGAGATTCATGTTGGCGGTGGGGAAGCCGAGCAGTTCGCGCCCGCGCGCGGCGCCGTGGACGACCCAGCCCTCCACCCGGTGCGGGCGGCCGAGCAGCCCGGCCGCGCTGGCGACGGCGCCCTCGTCGAGCAGGGCGCGCACGCGCGTGGAGGTGACGGTGGCGCCGTCGGTCACCAGACTCACCCCGTCGGCGGTGAAGTCGTGCTTGTTGCCGAGTTCGGACAGCACGGCCACGTTCCCGGCCGCGCGGTGCCCGAACCGGAAGTCCTCGCCCACGACCACGGCCGCGGCGTGCAGGTGGTCGACCAGGACGGTCTGGACGAACTCCTCCGCGCTCAGGGCGGAGAGCTCCTCGGTGAACGGCAGGACGCAGACGGCGTCGGCTCCGTGCTGTTCCAGCAGCTCCACCCGCCGGTCCATCGGCGTGAGCACCGACGGCGTGCTACCGCGCAGGACCGCCTGGGGATGCGGGTCGAACGTGACGACGACCACGGGGAGTTCGAGCGCGTGCGCCCGACGCGCCGCGGTCGCGATGACCGCCTGGTGGCCGCGGTGCACGCCGTCGAAGACGCCCATCGCCACCACGGACCGGCCCCACCCCGGGGGAACGTCTCCCAACCCAACCCATCGCCCCACCTGAGGACTCCCTTTCCGCGCCTGTGCCGTACGACCGCGCGATGCTCCGTCGGCGCGCGGTCCCCTGGGAACAAGGGTGCCATGTCGGCCCCCGCTCCGTGCACGCGCGGGCGCGGCGAAGTCCCCTCTGCCCGTGGCAGAAGCGGGTTGGCGCGGCGTCGGGGGTCCCGTAGGTTCACCGCATGGCGAGAATCACCATCGGTCGGACGAATTTGGGCTACGAGGAGAAGGGGACGGGGTCCCCGGTCGTCCTCGTGCACGCCGCGGTCGGGGATCGGAGCATGTGGGACCACCAGTTCGAGGCGCTGGCGCGGCGCCACCGCGTGGTGCGCTACGACTGGCGCGGGTACGGCGAGTCGGACGACACCGGGGGGCCGGTCGCCCACTACGAGGACCTGCTGGCCCTGATGGACGCGCTGGAGATCGAGCGGGCCACGCTGGTGGGCGCGTCGATGGGCGGCGGGCACGCGGTCGACGCGGCGCTGGTCGCACCGGAGCGGGTCACCGGCCTGGCGTTGGTCTGCGCCGGGATGACCGGTCGGGAGTGGCCGGGGAGCTTCACCGAGGCCGCGGGGCGGGCGATGGCCGGAGCCGTTCCGAAGGAGCGCCTGGCACGGTACCGGGAGGGGCACGCCGACCCCGATCCGGCGGACGTGGCGGCGATGGCGCAGGCCCAGGCGCGGTTCGTCGCGCTCGGCCCGCGGCGGGGTCCGGAGGATCTGCCCGCGCCGGTGTGGGAGCGGATCCTGGAGCTGTACCGGACGACCTTCCACCGGATGTGGAGCGGGCCGCCGACCACGATGCGCTCACCGGAGCCGCCCGCCGAGGGCCGCCTGGCGGAGATCGGTGTGCCGACCCTGGTGGTCAGGGGCGGGTACGACGTTCCCGAGATCCGGGAGGTGTCCGACCTCTACGCGGCGGGCGTCCCGGGCGCGCGCCTGGTGGAGCTGCCGGACGCGGGCCACCTGCCGTCGGTCGAGCGCCCGGAGGAGCTGACCGAGGTCCTCGACGGGTTCCTGGCGGACCTCCATCCGGAGAAATCCCGAGAACAACGCACATCGAGCGATGCGATCCACTACGTCACGGAACGTGATCGCGACGAAGCTCGATGAGCAAACCGCAACGAACGACAACAGCGACGGCAGGGAGGAGAGCGAAGGAACCGAAGACACCCGACACGACCCTCAACCGCTCGGCGGCGTGCTGGGTAGCATGACTGGCATGGGACGTCCTACCAAGAAGTACTCCGTGACCCTGCCCGAGGACATCGCGGAGAAGGCACGCGCCCGGAGCGGCCCATCCGGTCTGTCCTCCTATGTCGCCGCGGCTGTCACCAGACAGCTCGAACGGGACAACCTCAAGGAACTCATCGAGGCGTTGGAAGCTCAGCACGGTCCCATCACCGACGAAGAGATCCAGCAGACTCGCCAGGAGCTCTACCGTGCCCGCAGGGAACAGGGCACCCCAGGACCGGTGGAGTAGATGAGTTCGATACCTCACGGCCCGAACGGCACGCTCGTCCTGGACAGCGAGGGACTGGCCAAAGCCGTTCTCCAAGATCGAGACGTCACCCGCTGGCTCGTCCTCGCCCGCGCCGACGACAACCGAGTCATCACGAGTTCCGCGACACTCGTGGAGGTCATCCACCCCCGCATCAACCGTGCGGCCCTGGAATGGCAGCTCTCCAGGTTGACCGTCGAACCCGTGACCGAGCGCATCGCTCGGGAAGCGAGTCGGCTGCTGACCACCGCGGGACTGCACGGCCACCGGTACGCCATCGACGCGATGTTGTGCGCCACCGCTCTCGCGGCTCCTGGTCCCGTCACCATCCTCACGTCCGATCCCGACGACCTCAGGATGCTCTGCGAGGACAAGGCGACGGTCATCAAGATCTGAGTCACGCCGGGTCGAAGACCACCACCGGCTTCATGTGGTCGCGCCGGTTCTCCCCCAGCGCGACCACCCGCCCGTCCGGCGCGAACAGCCCCACCGGCCCCGACCCCAGCGAACTCGGGTCGATCCGGTTGCCGTGGCGGATCCGCTTGGTCTCCTCCTCGGTGAGCGTGCGCACCGGGAACGCCGCGGCCACCGCGCGGTCCAGCGGGACCTGCGTGAACTCCTGCGCCAACTGGTCCAGGGTGCGCGCCGCGGACAGGTCGTAGGGCCCCACCCGGGTACGGCGCAGCGCGGTCAGATGGCCGCCCACACCCAGGTCCGCGCCCATGTCGCGGGCCAGCGACCGGATGTAGGTGCCGCTGGTGCAGGTGACCGTGGCGTCCACGTCCACGAAGGTCCCCTCCCCGTCGGCCACCCGGCGGATGTCGGACACCGTGAACTCCGCGACCGTCACCTCCCGCGCCTTGAGCGCGACCTCCTTGCCCTCGCGGGCCGACTTGTACGCCCGCTTACCGTCCACCTTGATCGCGCTGACCTGCGGCGGAACCTGCTGGATCCGGCCGGTCAACCGCGCGGCGGCCCCGCGTACGGCGTCGTCGTCCACACCGGCGGCGTCCGCCCGGACCCCGGGCTCGCCCTCGGCGTCGTCGGTGTTGGTCGTCAGACCCAGGCGGATGGTCGCCTCATAGGTCTTCTCCGTGAGCGTGAGGTGGCCCAGGAGCTTGGTGCCCTTCTCGATCCCCAGCACCAGCACACCGGTCGCCATCGGGTCCAGCGTGCCCGCGTGGCCCACCCGACGGGTCCGCGCCAGTCCGCGCGTCTTGGCGACCACGTCGTGCGAGGTCCAGTCGGCGGGCTTGTCGACGACCACGACACCGCTCTCGGCCATGGATCTCCTCAGAAGAAAACGGGGGCGGCGGCGCGCGTGCGCCGCCGCCGGGATGTCACGCGTTCGGGGACGCTACTCGTCCTCGTCCTCGGGGCGGGGAGCCCTGTACGGGTCGGCCTCCCCCGCGTGCCGGGCGCCGGTGGCCCGCTGGGCCACCTCCTCGTCGGACTGGCGGGCCTTGGCCAGCAGTTCCTCGATGTGCTGGGCGTTCTCCTGCACCTCGTCGACGACGAAGGTCAGGCTCGGCGTGTGCCGGATACCGGTCTGGCGGCCCACCTCGCTGCGGATCACGCCCTTGGCGCTCTCCAGAGCGGCCGACGTGCCCGCCTTCTCCTCCGGGGTGCCGAACACCGTGTAGTACACCGTGGCGTCCCGCAGGTCGGCGGTGATCCGGGCGTCGGTCACCGTCACGAAACCCAGGCGGGGGTCCTTGATCCGCCGGTCCAGCATCTCGGCGACGACGCGCTGGATGCGGTCGGCGATCTTCCGCGCGCGTGCGGCGTCAACCATGGTCAGTCTTCCTCTTCGTTGAAGAGCCGCTGCCTGGCGGACAACAGCTCCAGTTCGGGGCGGGCCGCGACGAACCGTTCGCAGGCGTCCATCAGCTCCCGCACGTGCGCGGCGCTCGGCGCGACCACCGCGACGCCGATCTTCGTCCGCCGGTACAGATCGTGTTCCCCGGCCTCGGAGACCGCCACCAGGAACTTGCGGCGCAGGTCGGCGATGACCGGACGCACCACCGAACGCTTCTCCTTGAGCGAGTGGACGTCACCGAGAAGGACGTCCAGGGTCAGCGCCCCAACGTACAAATGATCACCTGTGATGTGTGTGAACCGTCAAAGGCGGGGCCCCGGCCGCTCGGCCGGGGCCCCGTGGATCAGCTCCGCGGCACTAGTCGCGGGGCTTCTCCTGCATCTCGTAGGTCTCGATGACGTCCTCGATCCGGATGTCGTTGTAGCCGACACCGATACCGCACTCGAAGCCCTCGCGGACCTCGGTCGCGTCGTCCTTGAACCGACGCAGCGACTCCACGGTGAGGTTCTCGGAGATGACGACACCGTCGCGGATGAGCCGCGCCTTGGCGTTGCGGCGGATGAGGCCGTCGCGGACGATCGAACCGGCGATGTTGCCGATCTTCGGCACCTTAAAGACCTCGCGGATCTCCGCGCTGCCGAGCTGGACCTCCTCGTAGACCGGCTTGAGGAGACCCTTGACCGCGGCCTCGATCTCGTCGATGGCCTGGTAGATCACCGAGTAGTACCGGATGTCCACGCCCATGCGGTCGGCGAGCTGGCTGTTCTTGCCCTCGGGCCGAACGTTGAAGCCGACGATGATCGCGTCCGCGGAGGCCGCCAGGTTGATGTCGTTCTGCGTGATCGCGCCGACACCGCGCCCGATGACCCGGATGCTCACCTCGTCGCCGCCGGCGTCGATCTTGAGCAGCGACTCCTCCAGCGCCTCGACCGAACCGGACATGTCACCCTTGATGAGGAGGAGCAGCTCGGAGCGCTCGCCCTCCTTGAGGTGGTCCTGCCAGGTGTCGAGGGTGACCCGGCGGGCGGAACGCGCCTGCTGGGCGAAGCGCTCGCGCGCCTCACGCTGCTGGGCGATCTGCCGTGCCACCCGGTCGTCCTTGACGACCAGGAAGTTGTCACCGGCGCTGGGCACGTTGGTGAGCCCCAGCACCTGCACCGGACGGGACGGCTCGGCGCTCTCCACGTTCTGGCCGTGCTCGTCGAGCATGGCGCGGACGCGGCCGTAGGCGTCACCGCACACGATCGAGTCGCCGACGTTCAGCGTGCCGCGCTGGACCAGCACCGTGGCCATGGAACCGCGGCCGCGGTCCAGGTAGGCCTCGATGGCCAGACCCTGGGCGTCCATCTCCGGGTTGGCCTGGAGGTCCAGGGCCGCGTCGGAGGTCAGGACGATGGCCTCCAGCAGGGCGTCGATGTTCTCGCCCTTGAGGGCGGAGATGTCGACGAACTGGACGTCGCCGCCGTACTCCTCGGCGACCAGGCCGTACTCGGTCAGCTGCGCGCGGACTCGCTGCGGGTCGGCGCCCTCGACGTCGATCTTGTTGACCGCGACCACGATCGGCACCTCGGCCGCCTTGGCGTGGTCGATGGCCTCGGCCGTCTGCGGCTTGACGCCGTCGTCGGCGGCCACGACCAGCACCGCGATGTCGGTGACCTTCGCACCACGGGCACGCATGGCGGTGAACGCCTCGTGACCGGGGGTGTCGATGAAGGTGATCTTGCGGTCCTCTTCGTCCACGACCGTGGAGACCTGGTAGGCACCGATGTGCTGGGTGATACCGCCGGCCTCGCCGCTGACGACGTTGGTCTTGCGGACCGTGTCCAGCAGCCTCGTCTTACCGTGGTCGACGTGACCCATGACGGTGACCACCGGCGGCCGGGGCCGCAGGTCGGCGTCGGTGCCGTCGTTCTCACCGAACTCGATGGAGAAGGACTCCAGCAGCTCGCGGTCCTCGTCCTCGGGACTGACGACCTGAACCGTGTACTTCAGCTCCTCACCGAGCAGCTGAAGGGTCTCGTCCGGCAGCGACTGGGTCGCGGTGACCATCTCGCCCAGGTGCATCATGACCTGGACCAGCGACGCCGGGTTGACGTCGATCTTGTCACCGAAGTCCGACAGCGAGGCGCCGCGGGACAGGCGGATGACCTGGCCGTTGCCGCTCGGGATCTTGACGCCGCCGAACGACGGGGCCTGGAGGTCGTTGAACTCCTGACGCCGCTGCTTCTTGGACTTGCGGGCACGCCCGGGACGACCGCCGGGACGACCGAAGGCACCCGCCGTGCCGCCGCGACCGCGACCGCCGCCGCCGGGACGACCGCCGAAGCCGCCCGGACGACCGCCGCCGCCACCGGGACGCGGACCCGCACCCGCGGGGGGTCCCCCGCGACCGCGGCCACCGCCGCCGGGACGACCGCCGCCGCCACCGCGACCGCCGCCGCCGGGCGGGGTCGGGCGGGACGCGGGCATGTTCATCGGGCTGGGGCGCGGACCGCCGGGACGCGGGCCCGGACGCGGAGCGCCGCCACCCGGACGCGGAGCGCCGGCGGCACCGCCCGGACGGGGGGCGCGCTGGTCGCCGCCGCCCTGCGGACCGCCAGGACGCGGGCCGGGACGGGGACCGGGACGCGGGGCGCCGCCACCCGGACGCGGAGCGCCACCACCGGGACGGGGGGCGCGCTGGTCGCCGCCGCCCTGCGGACCGCCAGGACGCGGGCCGGGACGGGGACCGGGACGCGGGGCGCCGCCACCCGGACGCGGAGCGCCACCACCGGGACGGGGGGCGCGCTGGTCGCCGCCGCCCTGCGGACCGCCAGGACGCGGGCCGGGACGGGGACCGGGACGCGGGGCGCCGCCACCCGGACGCGGAGCGCCACCACCGGGACGGGGGGCGCGCTGGTCGCCGCCGCCCTGCGGACCGCCAGGACGCGGGCCGGGACGGGGACCGGGACGCGGGGCGCCGCCACCCGGACGCGGAGCGCCACCACCGGGACGGGGGGCGCGCTGGTCGCCGCCGCCCTGCGGACCGCCAGGACGCGGGCCGGGACGGGGACCGGGACGCGGGGCGCCGCCACCCGGACGCGGAGCGCCACCACCGGGACGGGGGGCGCGCTGGTCGCCGCCGCCCTGCGGACCGCCAGGACGCGGGCCGGGACGGGGACCGGGACGCGGAGCGCCGCCACCCGGACGCGGAGCGGCGGGCTTGGCGCCCATACCGGACGCGTTGGACGCGAACGGGTTGTTACCGGGGCGCGGGCCGGCCGGACGCGGACCGGCCGGACGCGGGCCGCGGCCACCCTCGGGACGGCCGCCGCGCTCACCACGCTCACCGCGCTGCGGGCGCTCGCCACGCTGCGGGCCGGGCTTGGGCGCGCCGCCGGGGCGCGGAGCCTCGCCGCGGGGACCCTTCGGGCCGGGCTTGGGCGCGCTGCCGGGACGCGGGGCCTCGCCCTGCGGACTCGGCTTGGCGGCCGGCTTCGGGGTCTCCTTCGGAGCCTCGCCCTGCGGACCCGGCTTGGCAGCCGGGCGCGGACCCGGCTTGGGCGCGGGACCCGGCTTGGGGGCCGCGGCGCGCGCGGAACCCTCGGACGCGGCGGGACGCGGACCCGGCTTGGNAGCGCCGCCACCCGGACGCGGAGCGGCGGGCTTGGCGCCCATACCGGACGCGTTGGACGCGAACGGGTTGTTACCGGGGCGCGGGCCGGCCGGACGCGGACCGGCCGGACGCGGGCCGCGGCCACCCTCGGGACGGCCGCCGCGCTCAC
>NZ_ANBC01000438.1 GCF_000341125.1 Nocardiopsis lucentensis DSM 44048
CGGCTTGGGAGCCGATCCGCTCTTCTTGCCGCCCTCGGAACCGTTGTTGAAAGCTTCCTGCAGGCGTCGAACGACGGGCGCCTCTATCGTCGAGGACGCCGAACGAACGAATTCGCCCATCTCGTTGAGCTTGGCCAGGACGGCCTTGCTCTCTACTCCGAACTCCTTGGCGAGTTCGTACACCCGGACCTTCGCCACTACTCTCCTTCAGCTTCGGTCCGGGACATGGGCACGTGCCGGACCGTCGTTAGCTTGAGTTACTCATCGCTGCGTACTCATCAGGCGCTCATCGCAATCTCGACCTGCTTCCTCATCGCTACACAACAATGGGCCGGTTCTGCGTGCCGACACAGCACCGCACGCCGACCACGGTTACTACAACACCGTCGGCCGGCTCAGACATTCCAACCCTAACCGGAATACCCCCCGGATCCGCCACTCGGGGTGGCGCCGATCAACGCCTCCACACGTGAGAGGTCCCACCCGGTGGAGCCCCCTCCGTCGCGGCTCCGGAAGGCGCGTGCCCACACCCTGCGACGCACGGCGAGCTCGAGGCACCGCCGGTCGTCGTGCAGGTAGGCACCGCGCCCGGGACGTCGACCCCGGGTGTCGGGCGTGATGGCCGTGCCCTCGGCCACCAGCCGCACGAGGTCGGACTGGACTGCCCGTGACCGGCACCCCACGCACGTGCGCACGGGTCGGTCAAGACCGCCTTCTCCCACCTTATCGCGTCGGGACACGGGCGCGACCCGATTATTCGCCCGCGGCGGCGCCGTCGGCGTCCGCCCCGGCCCCGTCGGCGGGCTCGGCGTCGGAGCGGATGTCGATGCGCCATCCGGTGAGTCGGGCCGCCAACCGGGCGTTCTGCCCCTCCTTGCCGATCGCCAGGGACTGCTGGTAGTCGGGCACGACGACACGCGCGACCCGGGCCGCCATGTCCAGGATCTCCACCGAGTTCACCCGGGCGGGCGACAGGGCGTTGGCCACGAAGACGGCCGGGTCGTCGGAGTAGTCGACGATGTCGATCTTCTCTCCGTGCAGCTCGGCCATGACGTTGCGGACACGGCTGCCGAGCGGGCCGATGCAGGCGCCCTTGGCGTTGACGCCGCCGCGGTTGGAGCGGACGGCCATCTTGGTCCGGTGCCCGGCCTCACGGGCGATCGAGGCGATCTCCACGGTGCCGTCGGCGATCTCGGGCACCTCCAGCTCGAAGAGCTTGCGGACCAGGTTCGGGTGGGTCCGCGACAGGGTGACCGAGGGGCCGCGGTGACCCTTGCGGACCTGCACCACGTAGGCGCGCAGGCGCTCGCCGTGGGTGTAGGTCTCCGTCGGCACCTGCTCCTGGGGAGGCAGGATGGCCTCGATCTTGCCGAGGTCCACCAGCACGTTCCTGGGGTCCTTGCCCTGCTGGATGATGCCGGAGACGATGTCGTGCTCGCGCCCGGCGAACTCGCCCAGGGTGAGCTCGTCCTCGGCGTCACGCAGGCGCTGGAGGATGACCTGCTTGGCGGTGGAGGTCGCGATCCGACCGAACCCGGTGGGGGTGCCGTCGTACTCGCCGACGACCTCGCCCTCCTCGTCGAGCTCGGCCACCCACACGGTCACGTGGCCGGTGGAGCGGTTCAGCTCGACGCGGGCGCGCTTGTCGGCGCCCTCCTCACGGTGGTAGGCGATCAGCAGGGCGTCCTCGATGGCCTTGGCGACCAGCTCGACCGCGATGTCCTTCTCGCGCTCCAGGCTGCGCAGGACACTCATGTCAATATCCACGGGGCTCCCCCTCTAGTCCGCCGCGTCGGCGTCGGCGTCGCGGCGGAATTCCACCTGTACCTTGCCCTTGGCCAGTTCGGCGTGGGCGAAGGTCCGGGGCTGACCCTTGACGTCCAGGGTGACCCCCCGGTCGTCGGCGTCGGTGACACGGCCGGTGACCTCGCCGCCCTCGGCGAGGGTGGCCTTCACCAGTCGGCCGCGGGAGCGGCGCCAGTGGCGGGGCTGCGTCAGGGGCCGGTCCACGCCGGGAGAGGTGACCTCCAGGACGTAGGGAAGCTCACCCATGACGTCGGAGGCGTCCAGGGCGTCGTTGACGTCCTGGGAGACCTCGCCCACCGTGTCCAGGTCGACCCCGTCGTCGGAGTCCACGACCACGCGCAGCACCCGGCGCTTTCCCGCCGGTGTCAGGTCGACGGCCTCCAGGTCCAGTCCGGCCTTGGCCAGTACCGGCTCCAGCAGCTCGGCGATGCGCTCGAGACGCGCCTGCGCTCCCATGTCGTGTCTGCCCCTCCAACAACGGCGAAATCCCGCCCACTCGGCCTGTGGCCGCTGTACCGGGGCGGTCCAGCTCTGTACGTAGTCTGCGACATATCCCGCGCGTCGCGTCGCGACGGCGGTCGTGCTGCAAGGGTATCCACTCCCGGACACGTTCCAGGTCGCCGACGGTGGACGGGGCGCGTCGAAACGCGCGTGGGCCGTGGAAAGATGGGGCCCGATGAGAGGAGACCGCGTGGGCCGAAGCGACGTCAGCCGCCGTACGGCACTGGGTGTGGCGTTGGCCGTGGGATTGGCCGGATGCGGCCGCACCGAGTGGTACCCCTCCGACGTGACCCCCGAGGAGCACGTACTGCGTGCGATGATCCGGGAGAAGGAGCGGACGGTGACGCGCTACCAGACGGCTCTGGCGAACGGCACCGGCCCGGAGGAGCTGCTCAACCGCATCCTGGAGCACCACCTGTCCCACGTCGACGCGCTCATGGACGCCCTGCCGGAGAGTTCGGCGACCGAGGGCGAGGAGACCCCCGAGGCGGAACTCCCCGCCCCGGACGCGGCACTGGACACGGCCGGGCTGCGCGCTCTGGAGGCTGCCGCGGCGAGCGCGCGCGTCGACCGGGCCCTGGCCGTCGCCGACCCGGGGCTGGCACAGCTGATCAGCGGGATCGGCGCGTGCGAGGCCGGGCACGCGCACCTTCTGGACCAGGCGGACTGAGCGGACTGAGAGGACGGGCGCAGGTGAGCGAGACGACGGACGTCCCCGGGGCCCTGGCCGAGGCGCTCGGCGCCGAACACGCCGCCGTGTACGGGTACGAGTACCTGCGCGGGGTCGCCGGGGACCAGGGGCGCCGCGACGCGGCCGGGGAGTACTCCCGCCTGCACAAGGCGCTGCGCGACACGCTGCACGACGCCGCCGTGGAACTGGGCGTCGGGCCCGAGACCGCCCGGTCGTCGTACCCGCTGCCCTCGGACCAGGACGCGGCGAGTCTCGACGCGTACGCGGTGGGGATGGAGGAGACCACGGCCAGGGCGTACGTCTGGTTGACCGCCGCCGACGACCCCGCGCTGCGCTCGACCGCGGCCCGCGCGCTCCAGGCGGCCACCGTGCGCGCGCTGGTGTGGGGCGGCGGGCTCGACACCCTGCCGGGCTTCGAAGAGGCCTGACCGCCCCGCGCGCCCCAGGGGGCTGGGGGAGCGCCGGGCGTTCCGACGCCCGGCGCCCCAGCGATCCCCACCGGTACCGGGTCAGGCCCCGCAGGCCGCCTCGGCGCGGTCGACGATCTCGGCCAGCGCGACCTCCTCGCGATTGCCGGTCGCGCGGTCGCGCAGCTCGACGAGCCCGTCCTTGAGGCCGCGGCCGACGATGACGGCCGTGGGGACGCCCAACAGCTCGGCGTCGGTGAACTTCACCCCCGGCGACACGCCCTTGCGGTCGTCCACCAGGACGCGCAGCCCGCGGGCCTCCAGCTCACCGCCGATCCGCAGCGCCTCCTCGATCTGCTCGCCCTTGCCCGTGCCGACCACGTGCACGTCGGCCGGGGCGACCTCACGCGGCCACACGATGCCCTTGTCGTCGTGGGACTGCTCCACGATCGAGGCCACCGCGCGGGAGACGCCGATGCCGTAGGAACCCATGGTGACCCGCTTGGGCTTGCCGTCCGCGCCCAGCGCGTCCACGTGGAAGGCGTCGGTGTACTTGCGGCCGAGCTGGAAGATGTGACCGATCTCGATGCCGCGCGCCGTGTACAGCGTGCCCTCCCCGTCGGGCGAGGGGTCGCCGTCACGCACCTCGGCGACGTCGATCGTGCCGTCCGGAGTGAAGTCGCGTCCGGCGACCAGGTCCACCACGTGGTGGTCGGCCTTGTCGGCGCCGGTCACCCAGGAGGTGCCGGTCACCACGCGCGGGTCGACCAGGTACCGGACCTTGTTGTCGATCAGCGCGCGCGGGCCGATGTAGCCCTTGACGAGGAACGGGTTGGCGGCGAAGTCGGCCTCGTCGAGGAGGGCGACCTCGGCGGGCTCCAGGGACGCCTCCAGGCGCTTGAGGTCGACCTCGCGGTCGCCGGGCAGGCCGATGCCGAGCAGCTCCCACTCCTCGGAGCCGGGGGCGCGCGTCTTGACCAGGACGTTCTTCAGGGTGTCGGCCTCGGCGAAGTCCCGTCCCAGGTCGGCGGCGTTGAGGAAGTCCACCAGCGTCTGGATCGTCGCGGTGCCCGGCGTGTGGTGGACGCGTGCCTCGGGCAGCCCCTCGACGGGCCGGGCGGGCGGTGCGGGGGTCGTGACGGCCTCGACGTTGGCGGCGTAGGAGGAGTCGGTGCTGCGGACGAAGGTGTCCTCACCGGTCGGGGCGACGGCCAGGAACTCCTCGGAGGCCGAGCCGCCCATGGCGCCGGAGGTGGCCGAGACGACCACGTAGTCCAGCCCGAGGCGGTCGAAGATACGGATGTAGGCGGCGCGGTGGGCGTCGTAGGAGGCCTGGAGCCCCTCGTCGTCGATGTCGAAGGAGTAGGAGTCCTTCATGTGGAACTCACGGCCGCGCAGCACGCCCGCGCGGGGCCGGGCCTCGTCGCGGAACTTCTCCTGGATCTGGTAGAGGATGACCGGGAAATCCTTGTAGGAGGAGTACTCGCCCTTCACCAGGAGCGTGAACAGCTCCTCGTGGGTGGGGCCGAGCAGGTAGTCGGCGCCCTTGCGGTCCTGGAGCCGGAACAGGGTGTCGCCGTACTCGGTCCAGCGGCCGGTCGCCTCGTAGTACTCCTTGGGGAGCAGTGCCGGGAGGAGGACCTCCTGGGCGCCGATGGCGTCCATCTCCTCGCGCACGACACGGGACACGTTCTCCAGGACCATCTTGCCCAGGGGCAGCCACGAGTAGACGCCGGGTGCGGCACGGCGCACGAAGCCGCCGCGCACGAGCAGCTTGTGGCTCGGCACCTCGGCGTCCGCCGGGTCCTCACGCAGGGTGCGCAGGAACAGGTTCGACATCCGCAGTAGCACGGCCACTCCTCGTTGCTGGCGCCGGGACGGCGCTCGGTGGGGACTCTCGGAAACCCAGGCTAGCGGGAGTGGGGACACGTTCGTGCGCGCTGACCATGGGTAGGGCACCCGGCGCGGGAGCGCGGTGGGCGGCCCGCGCCAGGATGTGAGGAGAGGACCATGCGCACCAGGACGATCGGCGGCCGGACCGTGAGCGCGGTCGGGCTCGGCGCGATGCCGCTGTCCCTGAGCGGCCGTCCGCCCAGGGAACACGCGGTCGCGACCGTCCACGCGGCGTTGGACGCGGGGATCACGCTGATCGACACCGCCGACGCCTACCACCGCGACGCCACCGACCCCGGACACAACGAACTGCTGGTCGCCGAGGCGCTGCGCACCTACGGCCGGGACACCTCGGACGTCCTGGTGGCCACCAAGGGCGGCCACACCCGCGACGCGGAGGGCGGCTGGGGGCTCGACGGCAGCCCGGAGCACCTGCGGCGCGCCTGCGAGGAGTCGCTGCGGCGGCTCGGCGTGGAGCGGATAGGCCTGTACCAGTTCCACCGTCCGGACCCGGCCGTCCCCTACGCCGATTCCGTCGGCGCGCTGGCCGACCTGCTCGACGAGGGCAAGGTCGAGATGGTGGGGATCTCCAACGCCGACCCGGAGCAGATCCGCCTCGCGCAGGAGGTCCTGGGCGGGCGGCTGGCGGCCGTGCAGAACGAGTTCTCCCCCGACTTCCGGTCCAGCGGGCCCGAGCTGGAGCTGTGCGCCAAGTTGGGGATCGCCTTCCTTCCCTGGAGCCCCTTCGGCGGCAGGTCCCGGTACGGCGGACTGGCGGATCGGCACCCGGCCCTGGAGGAGGTCGGGGCGGTCCGGGGCGCGACCCCCTTCCAGGTGTGCCTGGCCTGGATGCTGGCGAAGTCGCCCACGGTGATCCCGATCCCCGGCGCCTCCCGCCCGGAGAGCATCCGCGGGAGCGCGTTCGCCGCCGACCTGGAGCTGACCCCCGAGGAGTTCGCGCGGATCGACGCCTCCTGACCGTTCCGGCCATGGCCTAGCCTGGGGGGATCGGTGAACGGGGGCGGGGCGGCATGGGCAGACGCGGTGCGCGCGGGGCGGACGCGGCGCCAAAGGCGCTGGAGGCGCCCGGCGCCGAGCTGCTCGCCGACGCCGATCGCCCCGACTCCTGGTTCCTGGTGGTCGAGGGCACCCCGCAGTCCCACGTGGACCTCTCCGACCCCACCCACCTGGACTTCTCCTACGTCCGGCGGATCGCGCACGCCGCCGACCTGGTGGCGCCCGAGGGGGAGCCGATCGACGCGCTGCACCTGGGCGCGGGCGCGCTCACCCTGGCCCGCTACGTCGCGCACACCCGCCCGGGGTCGCGGCAGCGCGCGGTCGACGTGGACGCCCCGCTGGTGGAGATGGTGCGCCGACGGCTGCCGTGGGACCGGCGCGCGCAGCTGCGTGTGGGCATCGGTGACGCGCGAGAGTGGATCGCCGCCCGGCACGACGCCAGTGCGGACCTGATCGTCAGCGACGTCTTCGCGGGCGCGCGCACCCCGGCGCGGCTGACGTCGGTGGAGTTCTACACCGAGGCGGCGCGCGTCCTGCGGCCCGGCGGCCTCCTCGTGGTGAACATCGGTGACGGTCACAAGCTCGACCACGCGCGCGCCCAGGTCGCCACGGCCCGCGCGGCCCTGCCGCACGTGGTGCTGACCGCCGAGCCGGGCGTCCTGCGCGGTCGCAGGTTCGGCA
Source organism: Nocardiopsis lucentensis DSM 44048 (assembly GCF_000341125.1). Taxonomy (GTDB): domain Bacteria; phylum Actinomycetota; class Actinomycetes; order Streptosporangiales; family Streptosporangiaceae; genus Nocardiopsis; species Nocardiopsis lucentensis. The sequence continues at coordinate 6,997 of NZ_ANBC01000438.1, forward strand.
ACCTCGTCCTGGTGGCGGGGGG
>NZ_ANBC01000439.1 GCF_000341125.1 Nocardiopsis lucentensis DSM 44048
CCCGAGATGGCGCGCCTCGTGGAGGGTGAGGACCTCGACCGGTTCGCGTCGGGCCGGCCACCGGTGCGGGACGCCGACGCGGTGGACTCCCCCGCTCCCCCGGACGGGGTGTTCTGACCGACGGGGTACTCCCCCGGGAGTACGCGCGGCGCGCGAGAGCCCTCCCCCGGACGACGCGCGCCCCCGACGCCCTGCCCGTACTGTCGGTGGTGTGGCAGCACTACTCCCGCGCCCCACGCGCACCGACACCCGGATCGCCCTGGCCCTCCTGGTCCTCTCACTGCTCAGCACCCTCGTGCTGGAACGGGACGCGCTGGTCGCGACCGAGGCCTCGCGTGACGCCTGGCCGTGGGGGTACGCGCTCATCGTGGTCGCGTGCGCGCCCCTGTTCTGGCGGACCTCCCGCACGTGCGTCGGCACGGTCGTGTCGGTGGTCGTCGCGAGCCTGTACTACCCGCTGGGCTTCCCCGACGGGTTGGTGATGTTCGCCGCGGCGGTGATGCTCTACTCCTCGGTCCGGCTCGGGTACCGGGCCTTCGGATGGACGCTGGGGATCGGCCAGTTCGCCTCGATGAGCCTGTACGAGGTCACGGTGACCGGGACGGTGCGGGTGGAGGCGATCGGCCTGGTGGCGTGGGTGCTGGTCGTGCTGTGTTCGGCGGAGGTGATGCGCT
>NZ_ANBC01000440.1 GCF_000341125.1 Nocardiopsis lucentensis DSM 44048
CATCTCCCTGATCAACGTCCAGGCCGGGACGGCGCTGTACCTCATGGAGAACGAACCCGAGCGAGCCGCCGAGGCCCTGGCCACCATCAAGGCGACCAGCAAGGACACCCTCACCGAACTGCGGGGCATGCTCGGCGTGCTGCGCTCGGCCGACGAGGCCGCGCCCCGCTCCCCCGTCCGGGGGCTGGACCGGGTCGGAGAGCTGGTGGAGGGTGCTCGGCGGGCGGGGATCGAGGTGCGTGTGGAGACGGCGGGACGGCCCCGACGCCTGCCCGTGGGCACCGACACCGCCGCCTACCGCACCGTCCAGGAGGCCCTGACCAACGTGGTCCGGCACTCGGGCGCCGCCTCCGCGACGGTGCGGATCGACCACCGCGACACGTCCCTGGACATCGAGGTCACCGACGACGGGCACGGCACCGTCGGACCGCCGGAGCCCGGCAACGGCATCACCGGTATGGCCGAGCGGGCCGCCCTGCTCGGCGGCACGGTGGACGCGCGCCCCCTGGACGGGGGAGGATTCCGGGTACGGGCGCACCTGCCGTTGGACGGCGGTGGGAGTCCCCCCACCGCGGCCTCCGGTGAGGTCGCGACCGCTGACGGAACGGAGCGACGTTGATCCGGGTGCTGCTCGCCGACGACCAGGCCTTGGTGCGCGCCGGGTTCCGCGCGCTCCTGGACAGCGCACCGGACATCCAGGTGGTCGCCGAGGCCGCCGACGGCGCGGAGGCGGTACGGCTGACCCGCGAGGAGCGCCCCGACGTCGTCCTCATGGACATCCGCATGCCGGGCGTCGACGGGTTGGCGGCGGCCGGGCGCATCCTGTCGGACCGGTCCCTGGACCGCACGCGGGTCGTCATCCTCACCACGTTCGACCTGGACGAGTACATCTTCGACGCGCTGCGGGCGGGGGCGAGCGGGTTCCTGGTCAAGGACACCGAACCGGCGGACCTGCTCCAGGCGGTGCGGGTCGTGCACGGGGGCGAGGCCCTGCTGTCGCCGGGAGTCACCCGGCGGCTCATCGCCGACTGCGCCCGCCGTCCCAGAAGCGCTCCCGAACCGTCGACGCGCCTGAACGGGCTCACCGAGCGTGAACGCGAGGTGGTCGCGCTGGTGGGCGGCGGTCTGTCCAACGAGGAGATCGCCGCGCGGCTCGTGGTCAGCCCCGCCACGGCCAAGACACACGTGAGCAGGGCGATGGTGAAGCTGGGGGCGCGCGATCGGGCCCAGTTGGTCGTCATCGCCTACGAGGCGGCGCTCGTCACCCCGCGGTGGAGCAGGGAGTCCTGACCGGGCGCCCCCGCGCTCTGGGGAGTCGTCGGGCCGAAGGGCCCCGGGGCCCTGAGCCCCTCTCGGGGATTTCCCCTACACGTCTGGGAGTAGCCGCCTCGGCGTGTGTACGCCGAGAAGTGGTCCCCGGATGTCGCCGACGAGACGATGTGCGGCGCCGGGCCCCCGGCGGATGCTGAGAGCCGTCCACGGCACCCGACCCCGAGGCCCCACGATGCTCGAAGATCCGCTCCTGCTCGCGCGACTCCAGTTCGCGCTGACGGCCGCCACGCACTACATGTTCGTGGCCCTGACGCTGGGCTTGGCCCCCTACATCCTGGCCACCCAGCTGACCGCCGTCCTGCGCGACGACCGCGCGCGGATGACCGCGGTCCGCTTCTGGGGCGGACTGTACCTGGTCAACTACGGCATGGGCGTACTGTCCGGCCTGGTGATGGAGCTCCAGCTCGGACTGAACTGGAGCGGGATCCAGGAGATGTTCGGCTACACCTTCGCCGCGCCGATCGCCCTGGAGACGATGACCGCGTTCTTCGTCGAGTCCACGTTCCTCGGGCTGTGGATCTTCGGCTGGGACCGGATGGGCCGGTGGGCGCACCTGGCCTGTTTCGCCGTGGTCACCGCGACCGCCTACATGTCCGCGTGGTGGGTGCTGGTCTCCAACGGGTTCCTGCGCAACCCCGTGGGCTTCGAGATGGTCGACGGCGTGGCGCACATGACGGACCCGGCCGCGCTGCTGACCAACCCCGCCTCGGCCCTGGCCTTCGGGCACATCGTGACCAGCGCACTGCTGCTCGGGGCTCTGGTCGTCGCCGCGGTGAGCGCCTACCACCTGGTGCGGCGCAAGGACGATCACGGGATCTTCCGCCGGGGCGTGCGCTACGCGGCGATCACCGTCACGCTCATGGCCCTGCCCGTGGCGACGTTCGGCGGACTCCAGTTCGGAATCGTCGGCGAGGCACCGCCGACCAGCGGCCTCACCTACTCCCCGGGGGAGATCGAGGCGATCGAGGCGGCCCACGAGGGCGGCACGGCGTCGGCGGTCGGGCTGTTCGGAGAGGTGACGATGGTCCTGTCCTGGTTGGTGTTCGCCCTGCTCGGCCCGGTCATGCTGCTGGTCTGGCCGTTCGGCGGACTCGACCGCTGGCGCTGGTTCCTCGCCCCGCTCACGGTGACGCCCTTCCTGCCGTACGCGGCGAGCGTCGGCGGCTGGGGGTTCCGCGAGACCAACCGCCAGCCGTGGGCCGTCGTCCACCACCTCACCACGGCGGACGCGATGACGCCCCTGTCCCCCGGGATGGCCCTGCTGTCCTTCTCCCTCTTCACGGCCGCGTTCGCGGTCCTGGCCTCGGTCACCTGCTGGCTCCTGGCGCGCTACGCCCGGCGCGGCCCGGAGGGCGGTCCCCTCGCCGCCCGCCGCGAGGCCGAGCACGGGGAGCCCGCCGCCCCCGTCCACTCGTTCTGACCTTCCTGGGAGCACACCATGGACGTCCTGTCCTCCGCACTCCTCGCCCTGTTCCTCGTGGGTTACCTCGTCCTGGCCGGTTCCGACGTCGGCCTGGGGATGCTGATGCCCGCCGTGGCGCGCACACCCGGCCAGCGCCGCCGGACCGTCGCCGCCGTCGCCCCCTGCTTCCTCGCCTCGGAGGTGTGGCTGGTCGCCGCCGTCGGTGTCCTGGCCGGCCTGTTCCCGTACACCGAGCACCACGTGGTCGCGAAGCTGTGGCCGGTGCTCGTCGCCCTCCTCGCCGGATGGCTGGTCCGCGACGCCGGACTGTGGTTGCGCGCGCGGCTCGACCGGCCGGGGTGGCGGTCCGCCTGCGACGGCGCCGTCGT
>NZ_ANBC01000441.1 GCF_000341125.1 Nocardiopsis lucentensis DSM 44048
GCGTGGGGCCTGGTGGTGGCCGGGCTGCTCACCGGCGGTCTGGTCGCGAGCCTCTTCACCGTCGCGTGCGCGGCCACGGTGGTCTGCCTGTTCGCTCTTCGAGGCGCGGCCTTCGGCGCCGATCGGCTGGTCGGCGCCGACCACTGCGACAGCGCGGACGTCGCGGCCCGCGCGACGCGCCCGCTGGCCCGGGTCGGTGCGGGTCTGACGGTCGTCACCACCGTCGCCGCCTTCCTTCCCGGGGGCCCGGCGGGCGGTGCGCCGGTCGTGGCGGCGGCCCTGGCGGTGGTCCTGCTCGGCGCGCTGGTGATGACGAGCGGGTTGAGGGGGCCGATGCTGTCGCGGCACACGTCGGCGGTCGCGATCGCGGTTCCGGGCGCGCTGGTGGCGCTGACGGCCGGCCTCCCGACGGCTCCGATCCCGGACACGACCGCCGTGTTCGTGTGGTCCTGGCTCGCGCCCGTGGTTCCGGTCATGGTCCTGGGACAGGTTTGGCTCTACCGAATGACACGCCGGCCGGCAACGGAGCCCACCTTCTTCGCCTGACCGAATCCTCGATGAAAGACCAGTTCAGATCGGGTTCACAAGGAAAAGTTCGGCAGGCGGTCCGGGCGGGTGCGGCCTGTCGAGGATGTCCGGCGGGTTGGAGGGGGCGGGCGTGGGGCACCTCTGTCGTCGGGATACGTGCCCGTGGCGCCCCCTGCGAATCAGGGGCTGTGATGTGATCGGCCACGGGCACCGTCGAGCCCGGAGGAGGGACCGTGACTCACCCCCTGACCACGCCCCCGATGCTGAGCGGATGCAACTGCGGTTCCGGTTGCGGCTGCGGTTGCCAGAGCGGCGGCTCCTGCAGCTGCGGCGGGAGCTGCGGCTAGAGC
>NZ_ANBC01000442.1 GCF_000341125.1 Nocardiopsis lucentensis DSM 44048
GGCACGGGCCGCCCCCGGAAGGGCGATCCGTGCCTCACACCCTCCGCGTGTCGCGACATTCCGCAATGATGGTTATACTCTGTGTGACATCGTGAGGCCGCGTATCCACCCGGCGGGGGGAGATCAGCGATGTCACCGTTCACCACGTCAGCGCCACGTGGAGGGATCACCTCCGAACACGCGCGACTGCTCCGCTGCGTCCAGGGCATCCGGGAACGCTCGGCCCGTGCGGTTCCGTGGGAACCCGACACGGTCGGCCTGCCGCCCGCGGGCGACTCCGGCGGCGCCCTGGCCCGGATCAACGACGTCGCCTTCTACGCGAGCGCACGCGACGAGGTCACCGCGCTGGCGGGGGTCTGCGTGGACCTGCTGTTCCTCCACAGACCCGACGAGGGGGCCGAGGGCGGGGGCCACCGGTGCTTAGGCTGCGGATTGCCCTGGCCGTGCCTGACCTTCGGCGAGCTCACCCGGCTGCTGCGCTGACCGCACCGCCCCGGAACACGAGCCGCCCCGGCCTGGAGACAAGACACCGCCCGATGGGGTCGGGGCGCGATCCGACCGCACCGGGCGGCGCTTCTTGCACTCGCCGTCCGTTGGCGCCCGATGACCGAACAACCGGGCGCCCTCACCGGGCGAGGTATACCCAGAGGTTAAACTGAAACTCGTTCTACCGCAAGACCCCAGCCCACCCTGAACACGAGAAAGGCCCGGCAAATCAAGCTCACCGGGCCTGTGGAACGTGATCTACCCAGTGATCTCGACCGGGAACTGGATCGCCGCGCGGTCCGCCAGCATCGGCCGGATGACGGCCAACACGGCCTGGTGCTCGGGGTGGTCCCGGTAGGCGGCGAAACCCGCCTCGTCGTCGACGTCGGCGACCACGGCGAAGTCGTAGGCCCCCTCGCTGATCCCCGCGTCCGGACCGAAGGCGTAGGAACGCAGTTCGGGAATGGCGGCGGGCAGTTCACCGAGGAGCTTCTCCAGCTCGGCGACCCCGGCCGGAGTGACGTCGTCGCGCCACCGGAACAGTGCGATGTGTCGGATACCCATACGGGAGAACCTACTCCCCCACCGTGTCGCGGGGGTGGCCAGGCCCAGGGGCGGGGGACAGCCCCTGGGACCGACCGGGGGCGCGAGGCGCAGCGACCCGTGGACTCTCCGAGAGCAGGACCCCCCAAACGCGACGGGGCGCGCCTCACACCACTGACGTTAACGAGACGGCGGTAACGCGAACACCCTCCAACAGATAACCGGAACGTCTCGATTCACCCGGCGGACACCCCGGATACACCCTGCTGACCTGCGACGACACAACGTCACGCGGATGTTACGGCTCAACTACCCCACCAACCGCACAGCCACCAGAGGCCCCACGAGCCCCACGGCGCGAAACCCGCCCCGCCGGAGCGTCGCCGCACAACCACGGAATCGGCAAAGGTTGCGCCAGGTTGCAATTCCCACCAGAAGAAGGAACAAAAAAACGCCCCGGGTTTCCCCGGGGCACCTGGTCAACTCACTCTTGTCGCCAGGAGATAGGCGGAGGGTGAATCCGCGTCGACGATATCTGTGACCTTCCAGGCCTGTCCGCCGACGGTGAAGACGTCACCGACGCGAACATCGATCATCGGCGTGGGGCGCCACTCCTTCGGGCCGCCGATCTTCGCCACCGGCTGGCCGTCCTCCGCGATCCAGAACTGACCGCCGCCGACCGGACCGCCGGCGAAACGATCGTTCCTCCCGTAACTGATCTTCTCCTGCGCACCGACCTCGTGGACCACCGTGGATTCAGTCCCAACCGTCTCGGATTCCATGGAAAAAACAGCATGCCGACCGGGTCGAGCCAAAGGCACGGGGCACTTTCCCGCCAGGCCGGTAATTCAGCAGACTAGTGCACGAAAATAATGCGCGGGCGGGACCTTGGTCCCGACCCGCGCACGGAAATACAGTGTGTGACGCGTTTCTCAGTCGCGCCCCGCGGTGCCCCTTCCGCCCTTCAGCCGGCCCACGAGGGTCTCCAGCGCCGAGCTGAAGGGGTGGTCGTGCACCATGTACGTCCAGGTCATCGACGGGCGCTTGACACCGACCTCGCTGACGTCGAGCTCACCGTCGCGCACCTCCAGCTCCTCGAAGCTCTTCGCCGCACGCGCACGGGCCTCGTCGAGGAAGCCCTTGAAGACCGGCACGGCCTCCCGGTTGAACTCGTCGAGGGGGTCGCGGCGGCCGAGGAAGCGCAGGTGGATACCCTCCCGCAGCTCCGCGAGGAAGGCGTTGTGGTCGGTCCAACCCCGGTCCAGGTGGTACAGCGTGATCAGCCTCGCCGCCCGGGCCACGGTCTCCTCGTCGAGCTCCTCGACCAGCTCCTTGTGCCGCTCCGAGCGGTCCGAGGCCACGTGTCGGGTGCCCTCGTCACCGGTCAGGACCTTCTCACGGTGCTCCAGTACCACGTCCCGCTGGACGTCGATGAGCTGGTTGTACCGCCACGTGTTGCGGTGCACCTCCAGCAGCTGCCCCTCGGCCACCCGTTGGGCGTGGTCGACCATGGCCAGCCAGCCCCCGTCGGTGATCTCGCCGTCACCGGTGGTCTGGTAGCCGGTGGTCTCCGACGCGTGGTTGACCAGCAGGTCGTCGTCCATGCTGACGAAGAAGATGGAGTCGCCGGGATCGCCCTGACGGCCCGCACGGCCCCGGAGCTGCCCGTCCAGACGGCTGGAGGGGTAACGGCCGAAGCCCATGACGTACAGACCGCCCTCGTCCACCACGCGGTCGCGGTCGGACATGTCGCTGCCGCCCAGGCGGATGTCGGTGCCCCGGCCGGCCATCTGGGTCGACACCGTGATCGCCCCGTGGGTACCGGCCTCCGCGATGATCGCGGCCTCGTCGGCGTCGTTCTTGGCGTTGAGGACCACGCACTCCAGCCCCGCCTCGCGCAGGCGCCCGGCCAGCAGCTCGGACTCGGCCACGTCCTGCGTGCCGATGAGGATCGGGCGGCCCGACTCGTGGACCTCCTCGACCTTCTCGACGAGTGCGTCCTCCTTCTCCTCCCGCGTGGCGTACAGGCGCGTGCCGTGGTCCTCGCGCACGCACGGCTTGTTGTCGGGGATGACCGCCACCTCGAGCTCGTAGAACTCGCGCAGCTGCTCGGCCACGGCCATGGCGGTACCGGTCATCCCGGCGCGGGTGGGGTAGCGCAGGACGAGCGACTGGACGGTGATCGAGTCCAGGACCTCACCGGTCTCGCTCAGCGCGACCTTCTCCTTGGCCTCGACGGCGGCCTGGAGTCCGTCCGGCCAGCGCTGGAGCAGGGCGATCCGGCCGCGCGACTCGTTGATCAGGCGCACCTCGCCGTCGCGTACGACGTAGTGGACGTCGCGCTGGAGCAGGACGTGGGCGTGTAGGGCCAGATTGACCTGCGGTAGGACGGAGGTGTCGTCCTCGGAGTAGAGGTCGACCCCGCCCAGGGCCTTCTCCACCGCGTCGATGCCGGCGTCGGTGAGCTGGACGTTGCGCCCCTCACCGTCGACCTCGTAGTGCAGACGCGGCGTGAGCGCACGCACGACGTCGGCCATCTCCACATCGGCGGCGACGCTCTCGGCGGCACCGGCCAGGACGAGCGGCACGCGCGCCTCGTCGACGAGCACGGAGTCGGCCTCGTCGATGATGGCGACGCTGGGCTCGGGCACGACGCGCTCGTCGACGTCGGTGACCATGCGGTCGCGCAGGACGTCGAAGCCCAGCTCGCTGACGGCCACGTAGGTGACGTCGCAGGCGTAGGCGGTGCGGCGCTCCTGCGGGGTCGACTCCTCGTTGATCCACCCGGTGGTCACACCGAGCAGGTCGTAGAGGGGGCGCATCCACTCGGCGTCGCGCCTGGCGAGGTAGTCGTTGACGCTCAGGACGTGCACCCGCTTGCCACGCAGCGAGAAACCCGCCGCGGCGAGAGCGCCGGCGAGGGTCTTGCCCTCGCCGGTGGCCATCTCCGCGACGTGCCCGTCGAGCAGGGCCATGACGCCCAGCAGCTGCGAGTCGAAGGGACGCTCGTCCAGCGCACGCCTGGCCGCCTCACGGCCGACGGCGCACAACGACACGAGGTCGCCGCGTTCGTAGGGGAGCTCGGCGTTGCCGAGGTCGATGGCGCGGTCCGTCAGCTCGGTGTCGCTGAGCTCACGCAGACCATCCTCCTCGGCCTCGATCGCCGGCAGGAGCTTGGTATAGGGCCGCAGATCCACCGCGCCTGGCTTTCCCAGGAGGCGGCGGACGCTTTCCGCCATTCGTCCGAACACCACGCCAGGGTAACGCCGGACACAACCCCCGCGTTCCCGTCGGGGGGCTCCTCAGGCGAGTTGGCGGTGCGGCCGTTGCCGGGCCTCCAGGGCCATCGCGTGTTTGACGAGGGTGACCAGGACCCCCACGACGGACTGCCGGTCACGGGCGTCGCAGTGGACGATCGGCACGTCCGGGGTCAGGTCCAGCGCGTCGCGCAGCTCATCGACGGTGTAGGCGGCCTCGGGGTCGAAGTCGTTGATGGCCACGACGAAGGGGAGGCGGTACTGGCGCTCGAAGTAGTCCAGCGCCTGGAAGGTGTCGGCCAGGCGGCGGGTGTCGGCCAGGATCACGGCGCCCAGGGCGCCCCGGACCAGGTCGTCCCACATGAACCAGAACCGCTGCTGCCCGGGTGTGCCGAACAGGAACAGGGTCAGGTCGGTCTCCAGGGAGATCCGCCCGAAGTCCATCGCGACCGTGGTGCTGGTCTTGTCCGGCGTGTGGGAGAGGTCGTCGACCCCCGCGCTGGCCTCGGTCACCGCGGCCTCGGTGCGCACGGGAGGAATCTCCGAGACGGCTCCGACGAACGTGGTCTTGCCGACTCCGAAACCACCGGCCACGATGATCTTCGTGGAGAGCCCGGTCGCCGCCTGCGCGTGCTGGGAGCTGTTGGCTTGATGGATCACAGTAAGTCCTAGCGGAGAGTGCCGGGCGCGCGCACGGACGGTGGGTTGGCGCGTCCCGGGCTTGAGGGGTGCGGTCTCCCCCGGATCCGAACCATCGCGAGGGGCGCCGCCCCTGGAACCTAACACCGGAACGCCTTCCATGAAGGCGATTCCGCGCAGTGGGACGCGACACCCACCAGCGCGCTCCGGTGCGCGCGCTCGGCCTCGGACACGGCTCATCGCCACGTGACCGGCCGAGGAGTCCCGTGGCGGGCGGTCCACGAGTGCGGACACACCGTAACCAGCAAAGCACGGAACCGTACCCCGGTGGACCGACTTTACGACTTTGTGAGCGGCCGTTTTCGGCCGCTTTCGGCCGCGTCAATCCCTGTCCGGGACCAGCGGCGGAGTCTACGGTGGAGGGCGGGGCACTCGCCAAGGATCGGTCGCCGGGACTCCTGGCACGAGTGGGCGACCGAAGGGGGCGCCTCGGTGGCGCACCTGGGGCGTCCGCCCGCGAACCGACGCCTCGCTCTTCGGTGTCGGAGGCGGGTGGCGGCCCGAGGCCGACACCCACGAAGCCCGTCGGCCCACATCCGTCCACGTGGGCCGACGGGCCCACCACCGCCCACGGGCCACTCCGTGGCAGGAGCGGACACCCTCGACCGACGCCCACGGCGCGGCACCCCACCCGTCGCCCGCCACCGCCTGTGGACAACCCGAACGGCGGGACCGGTTGCCCGTAGGATGGACGCAGCCCCTTCCCACGTCGGAGCCGCACGTCGGCGGGCGCGGGAGTGAGGGGCACAGCCGACCACCCATTCTCCCAAGGGAGCCGAGAACCCCACATGTCCGAGCAGCGCGTCGTCCGCCCCACTCCCATCAGCGGTTTCCCCGAATGGACCCCACAGGTCCGGGCCGTGGAGCAGCGCTGGCTGGACCATATCCGCGCCGGCTTCGAGTCCTACGGCTTCGCGTCCGTGGAGACGCCCTCGGTGGAGAACCTGGACGTGCTGATGGCCAAGGGCGAGACCTCCCAGGAGGTCTACACCCTGCACCGGCTCCAGGCGGACGCCAAGGACGACTCCGACGCCAGGCTCGGGCTGCACTTCGACCTCACCGTGCCCTTCGCGCGCTACGTCGCCCAGCACTTCAACGAGCTGACCTTCCCGTTCAAGCGCTACCAGATGCAGCGCGTCTGGCGCGGGGAGCGGCCGCAGGAAGGCCGGTACCGCGAGTTCACCCAGTGCGACATCGACGTCATCAACGTCGACTCCGTCCCGCTGCACTTCGACGCCGAGCTGCCGCGGATCGTCCACCAGGTGCTCAGCGGGCTGGACCTGCCCTCCTGGACACTCAACGTGAACAACCGCAAGGTCCTCCAGGGCTTCTACGAGGGCCTGGGCGTCAAGGAGCCGCTCACGGTCATCCGTGCCGTGGACAAGCTGCACAAGATCGGCGACGACGGCGTGCGCGACATCCTCCTCGGCGAGGGCCTGAACGACGAGCAGGCCGACGCGTGCCTGGCCCTGGCCCGCGTGCGCGGCGCCGGCAAGGACGTCGCCGGGAAGGTCGAGGCGCTGGGAGTCACCTCCGAACTCCTCTCCGAGGGTCTGGAGGAGCTCACCTTCGTGCTGGACGAGCTGGCCGACCTCCCCGAGGGGAGCGTGGTCGCGGACCTGTCCATCGCGCGCGGGCTGGACTACTACACCGGCACCGTCTACGAGGCCTCCTTCGACGACGACCCCGCCTACGGCAGCATCTGCGCGGGCGGCCGCTACGAGGACCTGGCCGGTCAGTTCATCCGCCGCCGGCTGCCCGGTGTGGGCATCTCCATCGGCCTGACCCGCATCTTCGCCAAGCTCGTGGCGGAGGGTCGGATCCAGGAGGGACGGGTGTGCCCCACCGACGTCATGGTGGTGGTACCGAACGCCGAACGCCGCAAGGACGCCCTGCGCACCGGGGCGCTCCTGCGCGAGCGCGGTTTCAACACCGAGGTGTTCCACTCCACCGCCAAGGTCGGCAAGCAGATCCAGTACGCGTCGAAGAAGGGCGTCCCCTTCGTCTGGTTCCCACCCTTCGGCGAGGACGGCGACCACGAGGTCAAGGACATGGCCTCCGGCGATCAGGGCCCGGCCGACCCGGCGACCTGGCGCCCCGCCACCGATGACACATCGGCCTGATAGCACCAACGGTCCCGGCATGGGCGGTTTCTGACCGCTCATGCCGGAACCGGCCATTCACAAGACAGCTCCAGCCGGTCGGTGGGAGACTGGAGGCAGGCTGTTCTCCGTGCCACGGTGCCGCCCAGGCGCGCACCGCGGCCGATTCGGTGTCCAAGTAATCGAGGCCATGTCCCATCCCCGCCACAACCTGCCCCTGTCCGCTGGCGAGTTCATCCGGTTCGTCGGTCGTGAGCGCGACATCGTCGACCTGGGCCGCCTTCTCGGAACCGCCAGGATGGTCACGCTCACCGGGACCGGCGGCATCGGGAAGACACGGCTCGCCCTCCACCTCGCCGAGCGCGTGCTCCGCCGGTTCCCCGACGGCGTGCGCTTCATCGACCTGAGCGAGGCCTCCACCCACGACCAGGCGCTGCGCACGGTCGCCAACGGCCTCCAGGCCGTGGAGGACGACGCCCGCACGGTGATGGAGGCGATCATCACCGCGCTGCGCACCCAGAACCTGCTGCTGCTCCTGGACACCTGCGAACACGCCGTCGGCCCGATGGCACAGCTGTGCCAGGCGGTCCTGCGCGACTGTCCCCGAGTACGCATCCTCGCCACCAGCCGCCAACCCCTGCACGTGCCCCAGGAGAACATCTGGCGCGTGCCCCCGCTCTCCCTCCCCTCCCGGCCGACCCCCACCGACCCCTACGCCGCCAATCCGGCGCCCATCCCCCGCCGCGACACCCAGCGCTATGAGTCGGTACGCCTGTTCGTCACCCGGGCCCACGCGGCCCGCTCCGGGTTCGAGATGACCCGTGAGAACTCCGGCTACATCGCCGAGATCTGCCGGATGCTCGACGGCATGCCGCTGGCCATCGAACTGGCCGCCGCCCGGGTGCGCGTGCTCTCCGTCCAGCAGATCCTGCGCCGCCTGGACGACCGGTTCCGGCTGCTCACCAGCGACGGCTCCGACGATCTCCCCGCCCGCCAGCGCACCCTGCGCGCGGTCCTGGAGTGGAGCCACGACCTGCTGTCGGAGTCCGAACGGCGGTTACTGCACCGGCTGTCGGTGTTCACCACGTGGTACCTGGAGGTCGCCGAGGAGGTGTGCTCCGACGACGGAGTCGACTCCGCCGACATCCTCCCGCTGCACTTCTCCCTCGTCGACAAGTCGCTCGTGGTGATGGACGCCGAGGTCGACGGCACCACGCACTACCGGCTCACCGAGACCGTCCGCGCCTACGCCGCCGAGCACCTGGCCGAGAGCGGCGGCGAGGACGAGCGCTGGGAACGCTACCTGAGCTTCAGCGTCCGCCGGCTGGAGGAGATGGCCGCGAACGTCAGCAAACCCATGACCTGGGGAGAGCGGCTGGGCCAGCTGCGCTTCCTCGACCACCATCGCGACAACCACGCCCGGGTGACGCGGTGGGCGGTCTCCCACGGCCGGGTGGACGAGGCCCTGCGCGTGTGCGTGGCGCTGCGCCCGTACTGGATGGTCCGCGACCTGGCGGCCGAGGGGAGCCGCGTGTTGGAGGCCGTCCTGGCCACCGACCCCGACCACCAGTCCCCCGTCCTGCGTACGCGTGCCCTGGCGCTCCACGCGGAACTGCGGCTCGACCTGGACCCCGCCCCGCGGGTCGCCGCCCTGGCCCAGTGCGCTCTGGAGGCCGC
>NZ_ANBC01000443.1 GCF_000341125.1 Nocardiopsis lucentensis DSM 44048
TGCGCTGGACGAGGGACAGCGGTACGCCGACCAGGCCCGGTCATGGGTGAGGGGGGTCGGTGACCCCATCACCGAGGGAAGCCTGCTCGGTGTGCTCGCCCGGCTGGCCCGCCGCCGGGACGAGACCGACGAGGCCGTCCGTCACCTGGAACACAGCATGGAGGTGGCCGAGGGGCTGGGCGACCGGTGGAGCGTGGCCCGCAGCCTGCACGGCCTGGGGACCATCGCCGCCGAGGTGGGCGACCACGACCGTGCCCGGGACCTGTTCGCGCGGGCCCTGGAGGTCTTCAGCGAATTGGAGGCGGCGCCCGCGACGGCCCGCTGCGCCCGCGCCCTGGGGCGGCTGCTGCTGAACGACGGCGAGGTGTTGGAGGCCAGGGAGCCGCTGTCGACCTGCCTTCGGGTGAGCTTCACGTCCGGACAGCGGATCGCCGTGGCCCGCGCCCTGGAGGCGCTGGCCGAGCTCGCGCTGGCGGAGCAGGAGGCCGAACGGGCGGCGGCCCTGGCCGGTGTGGCCTCGGATCTGAGGACGTCACTGGGCCGCCCGTCGGCCGAAACCGTCCGCCTGCGCTCGGCGGTGGAGCGGTGGGTGGGCACGGCCCGGGCCACCGAGGCGTGGAACGCGTGGCGTGCCCTTCCCCTGGAGCAGGTCCGTGACCGTGCCCTGGCCTTCCCCCGGACCGCCGGCCGCGCGACCGGTCCGGCGTCGCTGACCCCCCGGGAACGGGAGATCGCCGAGCTCGCGGAGGCGGGCCTGTCGAATCGGGAAATAGCCGAACGATTGACCATCAGCCAGGCGACCGCCGCGCGACACGTCGCGAACATCTTCAGAAAACTCTCGATTTCCTCGAGAACGCAGTTGACCGGCTGGGCTTCCACCACGGACTCCGGCTGAAAGGCGGCGTGTTGTCCGGAAGCACTTGCACAGTGCGCGTGCACGCGCTAAACCAGAAACTCCAAGTACCGCGTCCCACCTCCCTACGTGTTCGTCCCTGCCCCCCTTTCCTCCGCACTGGTGAAGACCTTCCCCGACCGCCCCTACATGTGAAGGCCATGGCACCTCTGACCGCGCCCGCGCGGCACAACCTCCCTCGGCCGGGTACCGGCTTCGTGGGCCGCGAGCGGGATCTGAGCGACTTGCTCCGACTCCTCGGTTCCAGCCGATCCGTCACCCTGTGCGGGACCGACGGCCTCGGCAAGACCCGGCTGGCGCTGCGGGTCGCGGAACAGTCCACCGTCTCCTTCCCCGACGGAGTGTGGATCGCCGACCTCACCGACGCGAGCACGACGCTGGAGGTCTACGCCCGCGTGGCGAACGCGGTCGGCGTGGTCGAGGAGCCCGGTCAACCGATGTCGGTGACGGTGACCGAAGCGCTGCGCTCGCGGCGGCTCCTGCTCATCCTCGATCCGTGCGACGGCATCGCCGACGCGGTGACCGAGGTGGGCGAGACTCTGCTGGCCTCGTGCCCCGCCGTGACGGTGCTGCTCACCAGTCGAGAGCCGATCCGCCTGTGCGGCGGCACCGTGTGGCGGGGG
>NZ_ANBC01000444.1 GCF_000341125.1 Nocardiopsis lucentensis DSM 44048
GCAACGCGCCGCCGCCGGACCCCTCGGACGCCGAGGCGGTGCGGCTGTTCCTGGACCGGGCCCGTGCCCGCGACCCCCGCTTCACGGTCTCGCACCGGGAACTGGAGTCGGTGGCGGTCCTGTGCGACCTGGCCGGAGGGGTGCCGCTGGGCATCGAGGTGCTCGGCGCGAGTGCCCCCGGGACGGGTCCGGAGGCCCTCGCCGAGGCGCTGCGCTCCCACCTGGCCTCCCCTGACGTACGTCCCGGACCAGGGCAGGCCGTGGCGCGCAGCGAGGTCCTGCCGCTGGTACTGGACTTCGTCTACGAGAACCTCAGCGAACCGCAGCGGCTGGTGCTGTGTCGGCTGTCGGTGTTCCGCGGGTGGGACCTGGAGCTGGCCGAGCAGGTGTGCGCTGATGAGGACCTGCCGGAAACCGACATCCTCGATCTGCTCACGTCCCTGCTCAACCGGTCGCTGATCACGGTGACCGGTGAGTTCGAGGGCCGGGTGCGCTACAAACTCCCCGGGGCCGTGCGCGACTTCGCCCAGGAGCGGCTGGCCGCCCGGGGCGAGGCCGAGCCGTTCCAGGAGCGGCTCCTGGCGCGGATGCTGCGTCTGGTGGAGGACCTGGGGCGGCGATTGGAGTCGAGCCAGTCGATGCCCTGGACGGAGCGGGACTCCGGCCGCCAACGGGTCATCGCCGAGTTCTCCACGCTGCGCTCGGTCCTGCGGTGGGCGCACGAGCACGGCGCCGCCGAACCGGGGCTGCGCCTGTGCGTGAGCCTGGTCGCGCACTGGGTCAGCCACCAGTCCTACTCCGAGGGCGCGCACTGGATGGACCTGCTGCTCGGGCTGGAGGACGCGGCCAAGGCCCCGTCGCGCGCCCGCGCCCTGGTCGGCCGGGCCCAGCTCGCCCGGGTGCGGCGTGACCACGAACGCGCCCTGGCCCTGGGCGAGGAGGGGCTGCGGCTGTGCCGGGAGGCGGGGGACGACGTGTTCGTCCGCACCTGCCTCAACCTGCTCGCGCTCGTGGAGGTGCGCACGCGCTCCCTGGACCGGGCCGCTGTTCGGGTCGAGGAGGCCCTGCGGCTGTGCCGGGACGCCGGTGATCTGTGGGGTGAGGCGATCGCCCTCGGGACGCGGGCCGCACTGGTCGCGCAGCAGGGCGACTACCCCAGCGCCGACCACCACTACAACGCGGCACTGACTCTGCTGCGCGGGATCGACCACCGCTGGGGGGTCGGCGTCATCCTCATCGGGCAGGCCGGGGCGGCCGAGGCCAACGGCGACCTGATGACCGCCGACCGCTGCTACCGCGAGGCCCTGGACACCCAACGGCTGATCGGGGCGGCCGCGGAGGAGGCCCGCTGCCTGTCAGGCATCGGGCGGGTCGCCCACGTGCAGGGGCACACCAAACAGGCCCTCGACTACCTGAGCGAGGGACTCGTCCTCAGTCACACGACCGGGCAGCGAGCGGAGGCGGCGCGTTCCCTCACCGCGATCGCGCGGGTGGCGTCCGCCTTGGGCCGGCGCGAATCCGCGTGCCGTCTGGCGGGCGCGGCCGCGCAGGTCCGGGGTCGCCTGGGGCTGTCCACGAACCCCGCGCCCTGGCCGTTCACGGACCTGGAGCGGGTCCGGCGACGCAGGCGGCAGCTGGTCGGCTGGTGGGAGCAGGGCCGCGCACTGGAACTGACCGAGGCGGTCAGGGAGGCCGAGCTGTTGTCCGAGGAGGGACGCAGGCCGCTGTCGCGGCGCACGCCGAGCGGACGGCGCAACGGAGCGCGGTCCGGGCGTGCGGAGGCGTCGGCCGCTCCCTCGCCGGAGTCGACCAGTCCGCAGCAGCGGCTGACCCGGCGGGAACTGGAGATCGCGCGTCTGGTGAGCACCGGTAAGAGCAACCCGGAGATCGCCCGGGCGCTGTTCATCACGCCGTCGACCGCGGCCCGGCACGTCGCCAACATCAACCGGAAGATGGGGTTCCACTCGCGTACCCAGATCACGGCCTGGATCGAGCGGCACAGCGCCTCGGGGTGAGCCGCGAAAGGCCACTCGCCGGCCATCTGGTGATGACTCGGCGTTCGCATGCCATGAATCTACATATGCATCTGCACCGCAACATGCATGTGCATCTGGCTGTGAACGCGCTAGGCTTCCAGCCATGGGGCTTCGGGCTCGCGACACCTTTGGTGACGCGCTCGCGGGAGCCCCCGCAGCGGCCGTCGGCCCCGGACCGAACACGGGAAGCCGCCGGACCGTCAACCCCGGGCCTGTCCCGGGGTCGGTGGAGAACCGTGCCGGGACCAGGCGCCCCCAGGGGAGGGGACAGGCGCCGGACTCCCGGCACGGCGCACCGGGCTCGCCACGTGGAGGGGGCGTGACGAGCCCGGACAGCCGAACCGTCGCCGCCTGGGAGAGCTGGGGGTACGCATGGGGGTAGCACTGACTTCGGGAACCGGACGGCCGGGACACCATCTGCCACGTAGGGACGACCCGATCGGCTCTCTGACGGGGGGCCTGTGCGAGCGTCTGCGGCTGCGCCCCGCACGGGGCGGCACCATCCGGGGACGGAGCGGCCGGGTGGACGCGCTGACCTTCGCCGCGACCGTGGAGCAGGCGGCCGCGGGGCTGAGCCGCCGGGGGATGTGCTTCGGCGACGTGGTGGGTGTGCTGGCCCCCGTGTGCCCTGAGCGTTTCCTGGCCACGTACACGGTGATGTCCGTCGGCGGGCGCGCGCTTCCCCTGTCGACCACCTCCGATCCGGACACCCAGAGCGCCATCCTCGCCGAGACCGACACGCGGCTGCTGCTGGTCACCGAGGATCTGGCCCAGACCGCCCTGGAGCTGGCGGATCGCTCACGGGTGCGCCAGGTGATCTCCTTCGGGGACGCCCTGGGGACGACCTCGTTCGACGAACTGCTCCAGCCCAGCCTGGACGGGAGCGGGTACAGCCCCACCCGCGGGCTCTTCGACAACGGCATCCTCGGCTACGAACGCACCAGCGACGGCGTCCTGGCGACCCTCTACCCGCACAGCGACCTCATGGTGCGCTTCGGTGAACTGCGGGAACGGCTGGAACTGACCTCCGACGACGTGGTCGCGGTGGACGAGCACGGCGACGAGCCCACGAGGGTGGCACTGGTGGCACTCGCGTTGTGGACGGGGGCCTGTGTGGTGGCCGGGGACGACTCCCCCGCGCCGGAGGGCCGGAGAGTGACGGTGCGCTGTGCCCCGGACCCGGTCCGGGTGGCCCACCCGCACGCCGACTCGATGTTCTGAGCTGTGTTTCTTGGGTCCTCCGCTGCGCTTCGGACCGTGTTCGGGCACCCTCAAAGCAGGGATGCTTCCTCCTCGGCCACGCCTGTCGCTCGTTCCTCGCTACGCGGCTCGCCTCGTCGTGCAGCACCCTGCCGGCGCCCGAACGTCAAGCCCCCTGAGGTGACCGGTAGTCAGTCGACGTCCGCCGGAGCCGTACCCGGGTCGTCGATCTCGAACCAGGCCACGTGGGTGGACCCGCTCCAGTACTCGCCGCTGCGGGTGGCGCAGCTGTCGACGATGAGCCGACCGCGCCCGTAGTCCTCGCCGTCCTCGCGCGAGTGCCCACCGGATCCGTCGCGTTCCCCCTGGTCGGCGACGGCGACCCGCAGCCTGCCCGGCCCCGAGCGCAGGAAGAGCGTCATCACTCCGCCGGTCTGCCCCGACCGCGAGTGCAGGAGCGCGTTGGTGGCGAGTTCGCTGACGGCGAGTTCGGCGTCGTCCAGGGCCACATCGCAGTGCCCCCTCCCGGAGAGGAATCCGCGTACACGCGCCCGGATGGAGCGGACCGCGGTCAGGTTGCCCGCACAACTCCAGACGGTGTTGTCGGTGGCGTCGTCGGGGAGGTCCGCGACCTCGATCGTCGACGTGACTGGCGGTGTCGGCGCGGTGTCCTCCGGAACCTCCGCGGGCACGTGTTCCCGGAGTTGCCTCGCCTCAGCCATCCGGTCACTCCAATCACCCGCGACGGGCGCGCGGGTCGCGCAGCCTGCACTCACCTTAGACAAGGGTGGGCTGGGTCCAGAACAGCACACCCGGCGTCCCGCCGTCGCGGATTGGCCACAAAACGCCGTCACGTGTCCTCCCCCGTGAGGACAAAGGAAATGGTTCGGACCCCAGAACCACCCATGTGACGTGTAACACGTTGGCAATACCGCACCGGGATCGGCCATTCGCCTGACACGCGACCCCGAATAGAACGATAATCGTTCCCGTTCTCATCGGGTCGCCGCGCGGCCCGGACACCGCGCGGGCGGGGCCACCCCGCCCGCACCCGACACGGAGGGCCGGTAACGGAATCCCGGTCCTGAAGGACCGGGCTCTCCACCCGCGTGGTTGAGGGCCGCCGTTACCAGACCCGGCCATCACCCATGAGGAGGTGACCTCGATGGCTACGTTCCGCGCAGGACGGAAGACCCACCGGGCCGTGCTTCCTCAGCGGCCCGCTCTGGAATCCGCGCCAGCAGACACCCCCCGGATCGGGAACGAAACGGGGCGCGGAGACCACCATCCGGTGGTACCCGGTGCGGAACATGGTCGAGGGGAGACCGGTACCGCCCCACCCGGCGGTTCCGGCGTCACCCCCGCGCCCTCCGGGGCCGGGGAGCGGGGCCGTGAGGCCCATACCCCCCACCCTTTCGTGTTCGTCCTGGACGAACACGGAACACCGTTGCAGCCCTGCCCGCCCGCACGGGCGCGCAAGCTCCTGGCCAAGGGCCGAGCGGTCGTCCACCGGCGCACCCCCTTCACCATCCGACTCAGGGGCCGCACCGCCGCCGACTCCCGGATCGACGGCGTCGAGATCGGTATCGACCCCGGGTCCAGGCACACCGGCCTCGCCGTTTTCACCGCCGTGGCCGGGGAACGCCGGGACCGGTATGCGATTCGGCTCGACCACCGCGGACCGGCCATCCGTAAGAAGATGGGCCAGCGGTCCGGCTACCGCAGGCGTCGCCGGTCGGCGCACCTGCGCCACCGCCCGCCCCGGTTCGACGACCGCACCCGCCCTGCGGGGTGGCTCGCCCCCTCTTTGAGACACCGAGTGGGCACCACGGTGTCCTGGGTGGGGCGGCTGTCCCGGCTCGCCCCGGTGCGGGCAGCGCACGTGGAGCGGGTGGCGTTCGACACCCATGCCCTGTCCGCAGACCAACCCCTGGAGGGGGTCGAGTACCAGCACGGGGCCCTGCACGGGTTCGAGGTGCGCGAGTACCTGCTCGCCACGTTCGACCGGGCCTGCGTCTACCGCGGGGCCACGAACACACCGCTCAACCTCGACCACGTCCGCCCCCGCTCCCGGGGCGGGTCGGATCGGGTGTCGAACCTGGTCCTGGCCTGTGTGCCCTGCGACCAGGCCAAGTCCAACCGCCCCGTCGAGGAGTTCATGGCCCGGAAACCGAAGCTCCTCGCCCAGACGCTGGCTCGGGCCAAGGCCCCGCTGCGGGACGCGGCCGCCGTCCAGTCCACCCGGTGGGCACTGTGGCGCGCCCTCGATTCCCGCCTACCGACCCACGTCGGCTCGGGTGGGCGCACCAAGTGGAACCGCACCCGCAACCGGCTACCGAAGTCGCACACCCTGGACGCCCTGGCCGTCGGCGAAATCGACACGATCACCCAGACCGTGGACACGGTCCTGGTCGCGGGGTGCACGGGGCGGGGATCGTACGCCCGCACCCGTCCCGACCGGCACGGGTTCCCCCGTCTCCGGCTGCCCCGCACCAAGCGCTTCTTCTCCTTCGCCACCGGCGACCTGGTCCGCGCCGTGGTGCCCACCGGGAAGGAGACCGGGACCCATACCGGCCGGGTCGCGGTGCGCTCCTCGGGGAGCTTCAACGTCACCACCGCCCACGGCACCGTCCAGGGCATCCACCACAGGCACCTCCGTCTACTCCAGCGAGCCGACGGCTACACCTACACCACACGGAAGGAGAAGGGCGTTTCCTCCCGGCCCTGAGGGACCGGGTTCCCACGCCCAACACAACGATGAAGATCGCGTTCGCGGGCAAGGGCGGCAGCGGCAAGACCACCCTCTCCGCACTCTTCACCCGCCATCTCGCCGCCCAGCGGGCGCCCGTGGTGGCCATCGACGCCGACATCAACCAGCACCTGGGCGCCGCGCTCGGCGTACCCGAGCAGCGCTTGACGGAGCTTCCCGCGCTGGGCGCGCACCTGACCGAGATCAGGGAGATCCTGCGCGGCGACAACCCGCGGATCCCGTCGGCCGAGGCGATGATCAAGACCACCCCGCCGGGCCGGGGGTCGCGCCTGCTGGAGGTGACCGGGAAGAACCCGGTGCACGAGCGGTTCGGCACGGACGCCCACGGAGCGACGCTCATGGTCACCGGCCCCTACTCCGAGGAGGACCTCGGCGTGTCCTGCTACCACTCCAAGGTGGGCGCCGCCGAGATGTACCTCAACCACCTCGTCGACGGGCCGGGCGAGTACGTGGTCATGGACATGACCGCGGGCGCCGACTCCTTCTCCTCCGGACTGTTCACCCGTTTCGACGTCACCTTCCTGGTCGCCGAACCGACCCTGCGCGGCGTGGGCGTGTACCGGCAGTACGCCGACTACGCGCGCGACCACGACGTCGAGATCAGGGTGATCGGCAACAAGGTGCGCGACGAGGAGGACGTCGAGTTCCTGCGCGAACACGTCGGCGACGCCCTGGCTGCGTGGATGACGCACTCGGGGTTCGTGCGGTCGATGGAGAAGGGCCGCCACCCGGAGTTGGCCGACCTGGAGGAGGACAACGTCAAGACGCTCGGCCGGATGCGGGACATGGTCGACGCCCACCCCAAGGACTGGGCGAAGTTCACCCGCCAGTCGGCTGAGTTCCACCTGCGCTACGCTCGCGCCCGGGCGGGCACCGCGGACCTGGCGGCGCAACTCGACCCGGACTTCCTCATGGGACCGGAGGCCCTCGGCGTTGAGTCGCCCTAATCAGAAACCGTCAAAACGGACAAATCAAACGTTAAACACCACGGTTTCACTTCCCCCTCGCATCAATTAGGGCACAACCCCCAAGTGGGGCACGCCACAAACACCTCGCGGGCGGCATGCGCACACGACCGCGCGTGTCGCCCACGGGAACTCCCCCAAAAGGCAGGCCACAACGGCTTTGCGCCGGTATCACAGCTACACCCTCGGTATACCTCCCAGGGAGCGGTTCGCACTCCGAACACCGTCTTCACCTGGTTTGACGCTTCCCAGGGGTCACACAAGTATCGATGGGTGGACTGATACCCGCTGGTAGGCCCAGGCCCGGACCCTGCCCGGGCACCTCCCCAGGCTGCGGTGTCGTCCCGTCGAAGCTCCCGTACCCACACGAGGTGTCCCGTGTCGTCCCTGCCCGAAGAGCCCACCCCCGCCCGTCCGCACGCCCCCAGCCGCCGTTCCCTGCTCAAGGCCTCCGCGGCCGGCGCGGCCATCGCACCGGTCCTGGCCGCCTGCGGCGGGGACTCCGACACCGGCGGTTCCGCCTCCGGTGAGCCCCAACGGGGCGGCCGCCTGCGGGTCGGCATCGCCGGCGGCGGCGCCAGCGACACCCTGGACGCCCACGACCCGACCGACAACGTCGACATCGCGCGCAACCACGCGCTCTACGCCGCCCTGGTGACCTTCACCAAGGACGGCGCCATCGAGATGGACCTGGCCGAGTCCCTGGAGCCCAACGACGACGCCACGGAGTGGACCGTCGTGCTCAAGGAGGGGCTGACCTTCCACGACGACTCCCCCGTCACCGCCGACGACGTGGTCTTCTCCCTGCGCCGCATCATGGACGAGGAGAACCCGATGCGCGGGGCGGGCGACCTGGAGAGCGTCGACATCGAGGGGGTCGAGGCCACCGACGAGCGCACCGTCGTCATCCCCTGCACCGAACCGTTCGTGACCCTGCCCGAGGCGCTCGCCGAGTACTACAACTGCGTCGTCCCCCAGGGCTACGACCCGGAGAACCCGATCGGCTGCGGCCCGTTCAAGCACGCCGAGTTCACCGCCGGCCAGTACAGCCTCTTCGAGCGGCACGAGGGCTACCACGTCGAGGGCCTGCCCTACGTCGACGAGCTGGAGATCATCGACTTCCCCGAGGACGACGCCCGGGTCAACGCCCTCACCAGCCTCAGCGTCGACGTCATCAGCCAGGTGCCGCACGCCCAGGTCGCCATCATCGAGGGCAACATCGACGTGGAGGTCATGGAGTCCGAGACCGGCATGTGGCTGCCGTTCACCATGCGCGTGGACCAGGCGCCCTTCGACGACGTGCGGGTCCGCCAGGCCTTCCGCCTCATCGTCGACCGCCAGCAGATGGTCGACCAGGCGCTGGCCGGGTACGGGCAGATCGGCAACGACATGTACGCCCGGATGGACCCGTCCTACCCCGAGGACTTCCCGCAGCGCGAGCAGGACCTGGAGGAGGCCCGCCGCCTGCTCTCCGAGGCCGGGCACGGGGACGGCCTGGAGGTCGAGCTGGTCACCGGTGACATCAACGCCGGTATCGTCGCCGCCGCCGAGGTGTTCCAGGAGCAGGCCCGCGAGGCCGGGGTCACCGTCAACCTGCGCCGGGTCAACGCCAGCGACTACTGGAACGCGGAGGAGGGCTTCCCCTACGCCTTCGGCCAGGACTTCTGGAGCGCGCGCAACTACCTCACGCAGACCTCGCAGGGCTCGGTCGTGGGCGCCCCCTACAACGAGACCATGTGGGGCGAGGACGAGGAGTGGGTCGAGCTCGTCGAGCAGGCCCGCCAGACCCCCGACGACGACGAACGCAACGAGCTCATCAAGCAGGCCCAGAAGATCGAGTACGAGGAGGGCGGCTACATCGTGTGGGGCTTCGTGAACCTGCTCGACGCCCACTCGCGGAGGATCCACGGCCTGGAGCCGTCCGTCTCCGGTCACCCGCTCGGTTCGTACTCGTTCCACACGATGTGGAAGGAGCAGTAGCGGCTCCGCGGGAACGCACGGCAGGAATCGCTACCGAAAGCTCACCATGACTCGACTCATCGCCGTCCGCCTCCTGTTCGGCGTCCTGACGCTCTGGGCAGTGTCCGTCGTGGTCTTCGCGGCCACACAGGCGCTGCCGGGCGACGCCGCCCAGCTGATCCTGGGCCGGGACGCCACACCGGAGCGCCTGGAAGCACTGCGCGACCAACTCAACCTGCACCAGCCCGTGGCGGTGCAGTACACGCAGTGGCTCCAGGGCCTCCTCCAGGGGGACCTGGGCACGTCCTTCTCCAACCGCCAGCCGGTCTCCGAGTACCTGGAGTCCCCGTTGGGGAACTCGCTGGTCCTCATGGGCCTGGCCGCCCTGGTCGCGACGCCCGTCTCGCTGCTCATCGGCGCGTTCAGCGCGCTGCGCCGCGACCGGGGGTTCGACCACACCGCGTCCCTGGGAACGCTGGTCCTGGCCTCCGTCCCCGAGTTCGTGGTCGGCATCCTGCTGATCCTCGCCCTGGGGCCGGGCGGAGCCAACCTGTTCCCGTCGGTGTACTCGCGGGAGGGCGGACCCGAGCAGTGGATCCTGCCGGCCCTCACCCTGGCGCTGGCGGTGGCTCCGCCGATCGTCCGGATGATGCGGGCGACGATGATCGAGGTCCTGGAGAGCGAGTACGTGCAGCAGGCGCGACTCAAGGGCCTGGACGAACGGGTCGTGCTGTGGCGGCACGCGGCGCCCAACGCGATCGGGCCGGTGGCCCAGGTGATCGCGCTCCAGCTGGCGTGGCTGGCCGGCGGCGTCGTGGCCGTGGAGTTCCTGTTCAACATCCCGGGTATCGGCAAGGTCCTCATGGACGGCATCGCCAACCGCGACGTCCCGCTGATCCAGGCCGTGGTCCTGCTCATCGCCGGTATCTACATCCTGGTCAACCTGCTCGCCGACGTGATCGGCCTGGCGGCCAACCCGAAGGTGCGGGTCTCGGGCAACCGGCCCTCCGCGCCGGGGAGCGCCACGGCGAAGGACCGAGGCGAGGACGGGGCCGCCGGAACCCCGGCGGACGCCCCGAAGGCGAAGGACGTGCGGCGATGAGCGGACCGATGACGGACCCCAAGGTGGAGAAGGTCGCGAAGACGGCCAAGCGCAGGCCCGGACTGTTCCGGACCGCGTGGGGCTTCGGACGGACCAAGGTGGGCACGGTTCTGGCCGGGATCATCGTCCTGGTCGCCGTGGCGGGGCCGTTCGTGGCGCCCTACGAGCCCACCGAGTTCGTGGCCATGCCCTACGAGACGGGCGTCGGGGGCACCGTGTTCGGCGGTGACAACCTCGGCCGGGACGTGCTGACCCGCTTCCTGTGGGGCGGGTGGACGCTGCTGCTGCTCGCCGCTTCGGCCGCGGGGATCGGCGTGGCCGTGGGCACGGTGGTCGGCATCGTGGCCGGGTACCGGCGCGGATGGCTGGACGACGTGCTCATGCGCTTCAACGACGTCCTGCTGGCCTTCCCGCAGCTGATCGCCGCGCTGCTGGTGATGTCGATCATCGGCCCGAAGGTGTGGCTGATCGTCGCGGTCATCGCGGTATCCCATGTGCCCCGGGTGGCGCGTGTGATCCGTGAGGCGACCCGCAAGGTGATCGAGCAGGACTTCGTCAAGGCCGCCGAGGCGATCGGCCTGCCGCGCTGGCGGATCATGGCGGTGGAGATCCTGCCCAACGTCACCAGCCCCCTCCTGGTGGAACTGGGACTGCGGCTGACCTACTCGATCGGCGTGGTCGCGGTCCTGGGCTTCCTGGGCATGGGTCTCCAGCCGCCGACGGCGGACTGGGGCCTGATGATCAACGAGACGCGACAGGGCATGGCCGTTCAGCCGTGGCCCGTGGTCCTGCCGGTGACGGCGATCGCGGTCCTGACCATCGGCGCCAACCTCATCACCGACGGGCTGTCGCGCGCGGCCATCGGTATCGACCGGGGGGTCGAGAAGTGACGCGAAACGAGCACACCGTTCTCGAGGTCGACGACCTGACCGTGATCGGCCGTCCGTCGGCCGTGGAGATCATCTCCGACGTGTCGATCACCGTCCGCAGGGGCGAGATCCTCGGTCTGGTCGGTGAATCCGGTTCCGGCAAGACCACACTCGGGCTGTCCCTGCTGGCGCACTGCAAACGGGCCACGGAGATCGTCCGCGGCCACGTGGAGGTGGGCGGCAAGGACCTGGCCTCCCTGTCCGAGCAGCAGGTCCGGCAGCTGCGCGGGCGGGCGGTGGCCTACATCCCGCAGTCCCCCGCCTCGGCGCTCAACCCGGCGCTGCGGCTGAGGACGCAGCTGGGCGAGGCCCTGCACGACGACACGCTGCCCCGCGCGAAGGTCCTGGACCGGGTCCGCGAGGTACTGCGCGAGGTGGCGTTGCCCGACGACGACCGGTTCCTCAACCGGTACCCGCACCAACTGTCCGGAGGGCAGCAGCAGCGGGTGGCCATCGCCATGGCGTTCGTCGGGCGCCCGGAGCTGATCGTGCTCGACGAGCCAACCACGGGCCTGGACGTCACGACGCAGGCGCATGTGCTGGAGACCATTCGGCGGATGACCCGCGAGTACGGGACCGCCGGGGTCTACATCAGCCACGACATGGCCGTGGTCGCCGACCTGGCCGACGAGATCGCGGTGATGTACCGGGGCGAGCTGGTCGAGCGCGGCCGCACCGACGCGGTCCTGGCCGAACCCGGGCACGAGTACACGCGCCGCCTGCTGTCGGCGGTGCCCCTGCTGCGCACCGAGGGGCACGAGGAGGCCGAGGAGCCGGAGGAGGCACCGCTGCTGCGGATCTCCGGGCTGGCGGCCGGGTACGGGCGCACACAGGTGCTGGAGGGGATCGACGTGTCGGTCTCCCGCGGTGAGTGTGTGGCGCTGCTCGGGGAATCCGGCTCCGGTAAGACCACGCTGTCGCGGTCGGTGGCCGGGCTGCACCACCAGTTCACCGGCGAGGCGCTCTTCGACGGTGAGCCGCTGGCGCGCAGCAGCTACCGGCGCACCGCCGAGCAGCGGCGCCGCGTGCAGTACGTGTTCCAGAACCCGTACGAGGCGCTGAACCCGCGCAAGCGTGTGCGCGACCAGATCCTGGGGCCCTACCGGCACCTGATGGGCCGACCCCAGGATCCGGACGCGGTGGTGGCCGAGGCGCTGGAGCGCGCGGCCCTGCCCGCCGCCTACGCCGACCGCTTCCCGGAGCAGCTCAGCGGCGGTGAGCGCCAGCGCGTGTGCATCGCGCGCGCGGTGGCGACCAAGCCGGACCTGATGGTGTGCGACGAGATCACGTCGGCGCTGGACGTGTCGGTGCAGGCGGAGATCGTGACGCTGCTGCGCAACCTCCAGGACGAGGGGATGGCGCTGTTGTTCGTCACGCACAACATCGCGCTGGTGTCCAACATCGCCCAGCGGGTGGCCGTGTTGAACAAGGGCCGGATCGTCGAGTACGGCCCGGTGGGCCGGGTGATGTCCGAGCCCCGGCACGAGTACACGCGCGCGCTCATCGCCGACACCCCGGACTTCCAGCCGTCCTTCGCGACGGCGGAGTAGGGGCCGCCGAGTCGGTGGAGGGGGTGGTGCCGCACCGCCCCCTCCACCGGGCGGCGACTCGGTCCGCTACCTGTCGGAGCGCGTCAGTCGCAGTTGTCCCACCCGGGTCGGCCTCCCCAGCCGACGTAGCCGGTCTCAGGGGAGTCGATCGTCGCCTCGTAGCGGACGCACTGGTCCTGGGCCGGCCCGGAGACGGCGGCGTAGTGGCCGTAGAAGCCCTCGTCCTCGTACCGCGTCGAGCCGGACGAGGTCTGGACGTAGAGGGTGGCGGTGGTCCAGGTCGAAGTCCCGTGCGCGTCGCCGGTCCGCATCGTGACCGCGCAGTTCTCCCCGTACTGAGCGTTCCACAGCAGGTAGGCCGTACCCAGCTGCTCGTAGGGCCCGCCGATCAGGTCGACCTCGATCAGGTCGGAGTAGAGAACGGTGTAGTTACCGTTGGCCCAGTCGCACCCTTCTTCGGAGACGACCGCGGAACCCAGGGAGTGAGCTGACGCTGGGGAGGCTGAGGCCCATGTCGCCACGCTGGCGAAGGCCAGAACGAAGAACGCGCGCCCGAGCTTCTTGAACTTCACGAAGATCCTTGTCATGGGGGTCGACAGATGACGGTTCATCCTCGCGAGGATCCGTTGGGGGCACAAGTGCCGGACGTGGCGACCGACCGTGGCTGCCTCACCGCCTCTCGGTCCGTGAACCGCGAGGCGGTCACCCCTAGAACAGCACCGACATGACCTCGCCGACCTGGCGGAAGCCGACCCTGCGGTAGGTGGCGCGGGCCGCGGTGTTGAAGTCGTTGACGTACAGGGTCACGCGGGGCGCGATCTCCGCCAACGCGTACCGGACCACCGCGGCCATGCCCGCCGTGGAGTGGCCCCGGCCGCGCAGGTCGGGGTGGACCCACACCCCCTGGACCTGGCAGGCGTGCGGTGTGACCGCGCCGATCTCGGCCTTGAAGACCACACGGCCGTCCTCGATCCGGGCGAACGCGCGCCCGGTGCGCACGAGCTCCTCGATGCGCGCCCGGTACAGGGCCCCGCCGTCGCCGGAATCCGGTGGGACGCCGACCTCCTCGGTGAACATCGCCACGCAGGCGGGGACCAGGGTGTTGAGTTCCGAGGGCCGGACCCGGCGCACCTCGGGGTCGGCGGGCACGGCGGGCGGCGTGTCGATCTCCAGGACCGGTTGGCTGGCGCGGATGGCACGGGCCGGTCCCCACGCGGGCGTGACCTGTTCCCAGAAGTCCTGGACGGCCTCGACGGGGCCGACGATCGAGGAGCACCGGCGGGCGCGCCCGCNNCCCGCGTTGACCGGGACCAGGTTGGCTCCGGAGTAGCACAGGGCCGTCAGGTGCCCGTCCTCGACGAAACCCCACACCTCCGTCCCGCTGAAGCGCGCGGAGATCCCGGTGGTCATCAGGCGCGAGGCCACGAAGACGTTGCCCACGGGGTCGGTGTCCAGGAGTGCGCGGACGGCCGTCCGGTCGCGCTCTCCGAGGATCCGTACCGGCGAGGTCCGAAGCATCGCGTTCTCCCCCATCGTCCAGTCGGTCCCCCGGGGAGTCCCGGAGGTGACGACCCGATCCAGTTCGCGCCGGTTCCAGCCTATTAGACGGGTTACCCCGGCTCACCGGGAAGCTCTGGGATGGCCGCTCCGGCCCCCTCCGCCACGGCCTTCAGGTCCTCGCGTCGGGTGCTCGGACGCGGTTCGGGGCGGGACGCGCAGATGAGGTCCGGCCCCGTCGTCCTCCGGTCGGGCAGGGAGGCGCGGAGCAGGTAGTCGGTGACGATCTGGTCGACGCACTCGTTGCCGGTGAAGGCGACGCCGTGGGTGTGTCCGCCGTCCTCGATGACCAGGACCGATCCGGGCAGGCGGTCGCGCAGGGCGTGGGCGCCCTCGACGGGGGTGGCCCCGTCCTCGGTCGCGTGCACGATCAGGGCCGGGCCGGTGTAGGCGCGGTGCTCGTGGGGCGCGTCGCCGACCTGGAACCAGTCCCCGGAGCCCGCGGCCCAGTTCAGGCACGGAGCGTTGTACCAGGCGTTGTGCCAGCCAATGAAGGGCGCCTCCTCGTGCGCGAGGAGGGCGTCGGAGCGCCAGGCGGACCAGTCGGTCGGCCAGTGCGCGTCGGTGCACTGGACGGCGAGGTAGCCGCCGTAGCTCTGGTCGCTGTCGGCGTGGTCGCCGAAGGCCTTGTGCAGGGTGACGATCCCGGCGGCGTCGCCGTCGTTGATCCGGGTGGACAGCGCGCGGGCGACTCCGGGCCAGGTGGAGCTGGTGTAGGTGACCACGATGACGGCGGTCTCCAGCTCGGTGGGGCCGACGGTGTCCTCGATCGGGTTCCGCCGCGCCTCGGAGCGCAGGTCGTAGTAGGCCTCGGCGACCTCGTCCCCGGTCCGCCCCAGGCGATAGGTGTCGTGGTGGCGAGCCACCCAGTCGAAGAAGTTCTGCGCCGCGCGCTGGAGGGAGCGGCTCTGGACGTGGTTGCTCTCGTACCAGGGGTTGTCCGGGTTGACGACGCTGTCGAGGACGAGCGCGCGGACGCGGTCCGGGTAGAGGGAGGAGTAGACCGTGCCGAGGTAGGTGCCGTAGGAGTAGCCGAGGTAGTCGATGCGGTCCTCGCCCAGGGCGCGGCGGACGGCGTCCATGTCGTGGGCGGTGTCCTCGGTGCGGGTGTGGGCCAGGAGGGTGCCGGTGTTCTCCGCGCAGGCCTCGGCGTAGGCCTGGGCGTCGGCCCTCAGGGCGGCCTCCTCGGCCCCGTCCGCGGGCACGGTGTCCGGGCGGACCGGGGTGAAGTAGTCGGGATCGCAGCTGATGGCGGGGGTGGAGGCGCCGACGCCGCGCGGGTCGAAGGCGACGACGTCGTAGACCTCGCGCAGCTCCTCGGGCATGCGCTGGTGGGTGATGGAGGCCCAGCGGCGGGCCCCGCTGCCGGGCCCGCCGGGGTTGACGAGCAGGGTGCGCTGGCTGGTGCCGGTGGCGCGGACACGCGAGAGGGCGAGCTCGACGGTCTCGTCCGCTCCGGGGACCCGGTCGCCTCCGGCGGTACGGACGAGGGGGACGGTCAGGGTGGCGCACTCCAGGGCCTCGTCGCCCTGGGGTTCGAGGTCCTTGCAGGGAGCCCAGCCGAGACCGGTGCGGTCGACTCGGGTGACCGGTTGGGCGGCCTCGGCCAGGACGGGTACGGGGGCGATCGCGAGCGAGGCCAGCAGGGCCCCGGCGGTGGCGGTGGCCCGGATTCGTCGTCGCACTCGTGCTCTCCCCTGCGCGTCGTGATGTCCGCACGCATTGTCTCAATTACCGAACGTGACATGCGGAAACGACACGAACCCCAGGAGGTGTCGCCCCGGTAGCATGTGCCCTGGTGAGGTCATACAGGGACATAAGGGGCACAATGCGTCTGGATCGTGTCGACGAGCGGATCATCGCGATACTCGGCGCGGACGCGCGGATGAGCTTCGCCGAGATCGGCGGCGAGGTCGGGCTCAGCCCCTCCGCGGTCAAGCGCCGCGTCGACCGACTGATCGAGTCCGGCGCCGTACGCGGGTTCACCGTGGTCGTGGAGCCCCAGGCGGTCGGCTGGACCACCGAGGCCTACATCGAGCTGTACTGCCGCGCGCGCACCTCGCCCGGTGAGATCCGCAGCGGACTGGCGGGGTACGCGGAGATCACCTCGGCGTGCACGGTGACCGGCGAGGCCGACGCCTTCGTCCAGGTCCGCGCTCGCGACACCCACCACCTGGAGGAGGTCATCGAGCGCATCGGCGCCGAGCCCTTCGTGGTGCGCACCAAGAGCACCCTGGTGCTGTCGCGGCTGGTCGACCAGCC
>NZ_ANBC01000445.1 GCF_000341125.1 Nocardiopsis lucentensis DSM 44048
GGCGCGGCGCCCGCTCTCGTCGGGCGCCCGAACGGCACCCCCATGGGCGACCGTTCCAGGAAACGAACGGGGACGGCCCCCGGCCGCGCGCGGTTCGGTGGACGCGCGGACGGGGGCCGTCGAGGCGAGGCCGGTCGGCCCTCAGTCCTCGGGAAGGCGCACGGGCGCCAGGTCGTCGAAGAGGTCGCCCGGACCCGGGTTGGTCGAGTCCGTCTGACCGCCGAAGTGGCGCACCACGCCCCACACGGCGTTGAGCGCGGTCTGCACGGCGCCCTCGGCCCAGCCGGCCGTCCAGGACACGTCGTCCCCGGCCAGGAACAGGCCGCGGTGGCGCTCCTCCAGCTCGTCCTGCTTGAAGTGCGTGAACAGGCGGCGCTGGTAGCGGTAGTGGCCCGGCAGGTTCGCCTTGAACGCGCCCATGAAGTAGGGCTCGTCCTCCCAGGAGATCGTCACCGGGTCACCCGTGATGTGCGAGCGGATGTCCACGTCCGGGTAGATCTTGCCGAGCGAGCTCAGCATGACCTCCATCCGCTCGTTGGCGGACAGCGGCAGCCACTTGAGCGAGTCATCGCACCAGGTGTAGGACATGCATATCGCGGCGGGACCGTCCGGGTCCTCACCCTCCAGCAGGTAGGTACCCCGGGTCATGCGGTCGGTGAGCGTCATGCTCATGACGTCGCGGCCCGTCTCCGGGTCCTTGTCCCGCCAGAACGCGCGGTCCACGGGAACGAACAGCTTCGAGGACTCCATGTAGTGGGTCCGCTCGATCGCCGTCCAGTGGTCGATCGGCAGCAGGCTCTCGTCGCAGTCGATCTTGGAGAGCATCATCCAGCTCTGGGCGGTGAACACCGCCGCCGCGTAGGTGCGGGTGGAGCCGGAGGCGTCCGTGACCGTGATGTTCCCGGACGGGGAGCCCTTGGCGGCGGTGCGGCGCAGCGCCGTGACCCCCGGGCGCGGCCCGTCGCCGTGCAGGGAGGCCAGGGACGTGCCCTGCGCCCAGTACGTGATCTTGTCCGGGGCGTGTTCCCACATCCGCGTCGGCAGCTGCTGGACGCCGCCGACGATCCCCATGTGGTCGTCGTCCGCGCCGGTGTAGGTGACGCGCAGGATCTCCAGGATGGAGTTGGGGAAGTCCGTGTCCCAGCCGCCCGTGCCGAAGCCCACCTGGCCGAAGATCTCACGGTGGCGGAAGGAGGCGAAGGCGGGCGACTCGCACAGGAAGCCGTAGAAGGTCTGGTTGTCGAGCTTGTCCACCAGCTCGTTCCAGATCTCCTTCTGGGTGGCGACGTCGCGCTCGCGGATCGCCTGCTGCATACGGGTGTGCTGGGCGCCCTCCTCCAGGGTGCGGTCCCAGGCGCGCGCCACCTCGCGGTAGACCTCGGGCAGGTCGTCGAGGGTGGTCGCGTAGTGCGACTCGCCCTTGAGGTCGACGACGGTGCTCGGGGTGACCGGCGAGAGCGGGTTCGGGAAGGGGGTCGTCTCCAGCCCCATCTTCTCGACGTAGTGCAGGAAGGCGCTCGACGACGGCGGGAAGCGCATGGCGCCCATCTCCGCGACGACGTCGTCGGGGCAGTTCGGCAGCTTCTCCGTGCGCAGACGTCCGCCGATCTGGTCGGCCTCGTAGACGACCGGCTTCAGACCCATCTTCATGAGCTCGTACGCGGTGACGATGCCCGACAGGCCGCCGCCGATCACGGCGACCTCGGTCCCGTGGCTCTCGGCCGGGACCTGTCCGAGCCCGGCGGGGCTCTCCAGGTAGGCGTCGTAGGCGAACGGGAAGTCCGGTCCGCACATGTTCAACGGTGTGTCCTGCGCGGGCGCGGAACCTGCGGCCGTGGGCACGGCGGACGTCATGGGCCCCTCCTTACACAAGGGTCTCGTCGAGCGGGTGTACCGCGTGGCTGATGTGACTGGTGTCGGGTGGTGGTTCAGGGGACGAGCGACCCGTACAGATCGGGTCGGCGATCGTCCAGATAGGACTGCTCGGCCAGCAGGTCGGCGGTCGCGTCCGGGTCCACGTCCGCGACCAGCAGCTCCTCGCCGGGGCCGGCGCGCAGCAGCTCGGCGCCGTCGGGGCCGATCAGGGCGCTCAGTCCCATGTAGTCGAGGTCGCCCTCGGCGTCACAGCGGTTGACGTAGGCCAGGTACAGCTGGTTCTCCATGGCGCGGGCCGGGACCAGCAGGGTGGGCACCCGGACGTTGGGGTGCATGAGCGCGGTGGGCACGACGAGCAGTTCGGTCCCGGCCAGGGCGTGCGCGCGCACGGTCTCGGGGAACTCGACGTCGTAGCAGATGAGGAAGCCGAGCCGGACACCGTTCAGGTGGGCCTGCACGACCGGGGTGTCCCCGGGGGCGTACATGTCCCGGTCCAGGTCGCCGAAGAGGTGGCTCTTGCGGTACAGCGCCAGGGACGCGCCGTCTCCGCCCACCAGGCGCACCGTGTTGTACACGCGCCCGTCGGCGCGCTCGGGGAACCCGTAGGCGATCGCCACGCCCGTGTCGGCCGCCACGCGGGCGACGGCCTCGGAGAGGGGGCCGCCGGCGGGGTCGGCCAGGCGTGTGACCTCAGCGCCCAGGGCGTAGCCGGTCATCGACATCTCGGGGCCGACCAACAGGTCGGCGCCCTCGTCGGCGGCGGCCCGGGCCCGGTCGGCGAGCCTGGCGAGGGAGGACGCGGTGTCCCCGCTGCGCCCGGTGCCCTGGTCCAGGGCCACGCGCAGGTGTCGGCGTGTCATCGCTCCCCCTCCCGATCGGTCGTCGCGTACGGCCGCGTCCACTCTAGGTGGACGATCGCGCTGAAATGCGCCCCGAAAGATCCACTTCGTTGCGTTTTTCGCGTGGTCAGTGGTGGTTCGTTGCATGGTTAGCGGCGTCTTCACCCACCTGTTTCACGCGGGCACCCCCAGCAACGCGGGGGCGGGGCCGGAAGATTCCCGGCCCCGCCCCCGTGTCTCAGCCGGTCAGACCCCGGCCTCGACGGTGCCCTCCGCCTCCAGGGCGGAGCGGCGCATGCTGTAGGCGAAATAGACGGCCAGGCCGACGACGAGCCAGGCGACGAAGGCCACCCACACGCTCAGGTCCATGCTGACCATCAGGTAGGCGCAGGCGAGCACGCCCAGGACCGGGGTGACCGGGGCGCCCGGCATCCGGAAGGCGCGCTCCAGGTCCGGTCGGCGCTTGCGCAGCACCATCACAGCCACGTTGACCAGGGCGAACGCGAAGAGCGTACCGATGGCGGTGGCGTCGGCGAGCGGCCCCAACGGGATGAGCGCGGCCAGGACGGCGATGACCACGGAGGTGATGACCGTGTTGGCGCGCGGGGTGCCCTTGGCGTCCACCTTGGAGAACGCCTTGGGGATGAGGCCGTCGCGGGACATCGCGAAGAGGATGCGGGTCTGGCTGTACAGGACGACCAGGACGACGCTGGCCAGGGCGAGCACGGCGCCCGCGGCGAAGATGACAGCCCAGACCGGGGTGCCGGTGACGTTGGTCAGGATTCCGGCGAGGGAGGTCTCGCCGTCGGCGAAGTCGGTCCAGTTGAGCGCGCCGACGGCGGTGAAGGCGACCAGGCAGTACAGGGCCGTCACCAGGATCATCGAGAACATGATGGCGCGGGGCAGGTCACGCTGCGGGTTCTTGGCCTCCTCGCTGGCGGTGGAGGCGGAGTCGAACCCGATGTAGGAGAAGAACAGCGTGGCGCCCGCGGCGCTGACACCCGCCATGCCCATCGGCATGAAGGGGGCGAAGTTGCCGTCCTGGACGGCGGTCACGGCGATGAGCACGAACATGGCCAGGATGGCGATCTTGATGGCGACCATGACCGCGTTGACGCGGCTGCTCTCGCGCACCCCGGTGAGCAGGGCGAACATCGACAGCAGGACCACGATGGCGGCGGGCAGGTTGATCAGACCGCCCTCCATCGGCCCGGCGAGCAGCTCGGCGGGCATGGACAGCCCGGTGGTCAGGTGCAGGAGCTCGTCGATGTACTGGCCCCAGCCCACCCCGACGGCGGCGACGGACACGCCGTAGGTGAGCATCAGGCACCAGCCGCAGATCCAGGCCATGAACTCGCCCATGGTGGCGTAGGCGTAGGAGTACGCGGAGCCGGAGGCGGGGATCATCCCGGCCATCTCGGCGTAGGCGAGGGCGGAGAACAGCGCGGTGATCCCGGCCAGCACGAACGCGATGATGACGGCGGGCCCGGCGACCGGCACGGCCTCACCGAGGACGACGAAGATGCCGGTGCCCAGGGTGGCGCCGATGCCGATCATGGACAGCTGCCAGAAGCCCATGTGTCGGCGCAGGCCCGCGCCTTCGGCGGCCTGCGTCTCGGCCACGAGCTTCTCGACGGGCTTGCGGCGGGTGAGGCGGTCCCTCAGCGAGGGCACACCGCCCTGGCCGGCGGGCACGCGGGTGCCCGCAGTGGTCTTCTGGTCCACCACGTGAATAACTCCTCGACGTTCTGTGCGTGGGCGCACCACACCCCTGGGGAGGGCGTGTGATGAGGGGCGGCCGCCGCTCCCCGGAGGATGCACGGCGGAGGGCGGCCCAGTGTTCCCGCCGGTCACGGCTGGGGCAAG
>NZ_ANBC01000446.1 GCF_000341125.1 Nocardiopsis lucentensis DSM 44048
ACCTAGGTAACATGACCCGCAAACGTTGCGTATGTCCGCCTTTGACGCCAGAATCCGTGCGTTATGACGCAATAAAACGCACACAAACGTGATGCATGTCATATGTTATTACCCACAGTAGTGGTAAACCGTTGACCTGCGAAGGGGTCGGCGGACGCCGGTCGTTCACCCGCTCTTCACCCTCGCCCGCACCCTCGCCCCGAAACGACGAGGGCCCGGCCCACGCGCGTGGCGTGGACCGGGCCTGTGTTCGTCGCGGGCCTCGGCTTCGGGAGACGGCCCTGGAGTGTGTCGGAGGGGTCAGCCCGCGACGGCCACCGTGGGCTCGCCCGGCTCGACGGACTCACCCATCTCCTCGGCGATCCGCATGGCCTCCTCGATGAGGGTCTCCACGATCTGCGACTCCGGCACGGTCTTGATGACCTCGCCCTTGACGAAGATCTGGCCCTTGCCGTTGCCCGAGGCCACCCCGAGGTCGGCGTCGCGCGCCTCACCGGGACCGTTGACGACGCAGCCCATGACGGCCACGCGCAGCGGCACCTCCATGCCCTCCAGGCCGGCGGTGACCTCCTCCGCGAGCGTGTAGACGTCGACCTGGGCACGGCCGCAGCTGGGGCAGGAGACGATCTCCAGGCCGCGCTCGCGCAGGCCCAGCGACTCCAGGATCTGCGCGCCGACCTTGACCTCCTCGGCGGGCGGCGCGGACAGCGACACGCGGATGGTGTCTCCGATGCCCTCCGCCAGCAGGGCGCCGAAGGCCACCGACGACTTGATGGTGCCCTGGAAGGCCGGACCGGCCTCGGTCACGCCCAGGTGCAGCGGGTAGTCGCACGCCTGTGCCAGCTGCCGGTAGGCGTTGACCATCACGACCGGGTCGTTGTGCTTGACCGAGATCTTGATGTCGCGGAAGCCGTGCTCCTCGAACAGGGAGCACTCCCACAGCGCCGACTCCACGAGCGCCTCGGGCGTGGCCTTGCCGTACTTGGCGAGCAGCCGCTTGTCGAGGGAACCGGCGTTGACGCCGATCCGGATCGGAACGCCCGCGTTGCTGGCGGCCTTGGCGATCTCGGCGACCTTGTCGTCGAACTTCTTGATGTTGCCCGGGTTCACGCGCACGGCCGCGCATCCGGCGTCGATCGCGGCGAACACGTACTTGGGCTGGAAGTGGATGTCGGCGATCACCGGGATCTGCGACTTCTTCGCGATGATCGGGAGCGCCTCGGCGTCGTCGTTGGTCGGGACGGCCACCCGGACGATCTGGCAGCCGGTCGCGGTGAGCTCCGCGATCTGCTGGAGGGTCGCGTTGATGTCGGAGGTGCGGGTGGTCGTCATGGACTGGACGGACACCGGTGCGTCCCCGCCCACGGGAACGTTTCCGACCATGATCTGCCGCGACTTGCGCCGGGTCGCCAGCGGGCGCGGCGGAGTGGCGGGGATACCGAGATCGACGGTCACGCTTGATTCACCTCGTCTGCCACCGGAGGGGGTGGCACTTGATTCGTCCGGATGCGGAAAAGAAGGAGCGCCCTGAGCGGCGCGCGGTGCCGCGACCGGGGAGTCGATTCACCTGCGGCGCCAGTCTGCGCCGTCGTTCCCGGATCGCGCTGTCCAGGTTACCTCTACCGATAGGGACGAGGGTGCCGATGTGGCCCACCCGTCACCCTCCACCGCCCGAGGGCCGCTCCGCGAAGAGGCGGACACCCTAACGGATCCCCAGGGGGTTACCGTTCGGGCGCCGGCAGGGTTCTGCAAGACGAGTCGAGCCGCGAGCGAGGAACGAGCGGCAGGGGGAGG
>NZ_ANBC01000447.1 GCF_000341125.1 Nocardiopsis lucentensis DSM 44048
AATCCCTGCCTCGAGGGCGCCCGAACACGGTCCGAAGCGCAGCGGAGGACCAAAACAAGCACCGCTCAGCCGAAGAGGCGCACCGGGTTGAACAGGTCGGCCACGAGCAGGACCACGCTGAACACCAGGAAGCACGCGACCACCACGTAGGCCACCGGGGTCAGCATCGCCACGTCCACGGGGCCCGGGTCGGGCCGCCGGGTCAGCCGGGCCCACCCGCGCTTGACCCACTCCCACAGCGCGCCCGCCATGTGGCCGCCGTCCAGCGGCAGGGGCGGCNTTGAAGGCGAACAGGAAGAGGTTCACCCCGGCCAGGATCTGGATCATGAGCGCGGCGGTGTCGGCCAGGGGCAGGCCCTGGGACATGATCTCGCCGCCGATCCGGGAGATCCCGACGATGCCCACCGGGGAGTCCTGGGTGCGCTGTTCGCCGAGGAAGGCCGCGGCGAACACGTCCGGCACCTTGCCGGGCAGGGAGACCAGCGCCTCGCCGACGCCGACGAGCATGGTCCCCATCTCGGCGGCGGACTCGCCCAGCGTCAGCGTGGAGCGCTCGGAGGCGAACACGATGCCGAGGAAGCCCACGGTCTCGGTCCGGTAGGCGCGGTAGCCCTGGTCGTCGTAGACGTAGTCGCCGTCGGCGTCGGTCTCGTAGAGGATCTCGCCGTCGGCGTCGCGCGCGGGCAGCTCGTTCTCGATGATGTCCACGTCGAACGGGACCCGCTCGCCGTCGCGCTCCACGACGATCTCGGTACCGCCCAGGGAGTCGCGGATCGCCTGGTTGGCGGCGTTCCAGTCGGGGGTGGGCGTACCGTCCACCTCCACGATGACGTCACCGGCCTCCAGACCGGCCTCCGCGGCGGGGGTGGGCGGTTCGTCGGTGCACTCGGTGACCGACTCCCCGGCGGGCACGACGCACTCGGTGACCATGCCGATCGTGGTGGTGCTCTGCGGTACGCCGATGCCCATGAACAGCACGCCGAGCAGGATCGCGGCCAGGACCACGTTCATTCCGGGGCCGGCGAACATGACGATCAGCCGCTTCCACGGCGAGCGCTGGTAGAACTGCCGGTCCCGGTCCTCGGGCCCGACCTCGATGTAGGACGCCTCACGCGCGTCCTCGGCCATCGCGCGCCAGCGGGAGAGCTTGCGCGAGCCCTCGTCCCCGGTCCTGCGCGCGGGCGGCAGCATGCCGACCATCCGCACGAAGCCGCCCAGCGGGACGGCCTTGACCCCGTACTCGGTCTCGCCCCTGCGCACCGACCACAGGGTCTTGCCGAAGCCGACCATGTACTCGGTGCACTTGATCCCGAACATCTTGGCCGTGGAGAGATGGCCGAGTTCATGCCAGGCGATCGAGAACAGCAGCCCGAAGACGAACAGGACGATCCCGATCACGGTCATCAACGCGACCATGCACTCTCCTCAAGCCGGTGTCAGGCCCGGCCCGTCAGCAGTTCACGCGCGCGCACACGGGCCCAGGCGTCAGCGGCGTACACGTCGTCAAGGGTCAGGTCAGCCGAGGAGGCACCGAGGGGGCGCTCCGACCGCTGATGCTCCGAGACTACCCGGGACACGGTGTCCATGATGGCCGGGAAAGCGAGGTTTCCCCTCAGGAAGGCGTCGACCGCCTCCTCGTTGGCCGCGTTGTAGACCGCGGGGGCCGTACCGCCCGCCGCGCCGACCTCGGCGGCCAGGCGCACCGCGGGAAAGGCCTCGTGGTCGAGCGGCTCGAAGGTCCACTCCTGGGCCCTGGTGAAGTCCAGTCCGGGGGCGGCGTCGGGAACCCGGTCGGGGGCCCCGATCCCGTGGGCGATCGGGATCATCATGCTCGGCGGGCTGGCCTTGGCGATGGTCGCCCCGTCCACGTACTCGACCATCGAGTGGACGATGGACTGCGGGTGCACCACGACGTCGATGCGCTCGAAGGGGACGTCGAACAGGAGGTTGGCCTCGATCACCTCCAGTCCCTTGTTGACCAGGGTGGCGGAGTTGACGGTGATGACCGGGCCCATGCTCCACGTGGGGTGGTTGAGCGCGTCCTCCGGGGTGACTCCCTCCAGTTCGTGGCGGCCGCGACCGCGGAAGGG
>NZ_ANBC01000448.1 GCF_000341125.1 Nocardiopsis lucentensis DSM 44048
CGGGCGTGGACGTGCCCCTGCGCGAGGCTGGTCAGCTCCCCCTCGGGCACGTGGGGGAAGCACTGTGCGATGGCGTAGTGCTCGGAGTCGACCGGGATGATCTGACCGGGCGCGGCCGCCTCGCGGACCAACGGCCCGCCGATGATGAGGGACTCCTTGTTGGCCAGGGCGAGGGTGCGCCCGGCGCGCAGAGCGGCCAGTGTCGACTCCAGGCCGAGCGCGCCGGTGATGCCGTTGAGGACGACGTCGCACTCGGCGCCCGCCAGTTCGGCGACCCCCTCGGGTCCGGCCAGGACGGTGGCGGTGGCGCCGTGTTCGGCGAGGGCGCGCGTGAGCTCGGGGGCCCGGTCGGTGTCGGCGACGGCCACCAGCCGGGCGCCGAGGTCGGCGGCCTGCTTCGCGAGCAGGTCGATCCGGCCGCCGCCCGCGGCCAGACCCACCACCCGGAAGCGGTCGGGGTTGCGCTGGACGATGTCGACGGCCTGGGTCCCGATCGAGCCGGTCGAGCCGAGGACCACTACGGTTCGCTGCTGTTGTTGTCGCACGTCCTCATTGTTCCGCACCGCGTGGACCGGCACGTGCTTCGGTGGGATTTCGGGGGCTTTACAAGGGAGTGGCGGTGGCTTACCTTACTCGTTAGTAAGTTACCTCACAGTACTCCATGTCCCCCGTCACACTCCGGCCGGACCGGACGGCCGCACCCCCCGATGGCGATGGCGCGACCCATCGGGAACCTCCCGATCCCCCTCCCCCGACATCCCGAGGTTCCCCCTCATGCGTCACACAGACACGCCCGCACCCGTTCCTCGCGGTGGGCGCGCGACCCCCCGCGTCCCGCGCGCGCTCACCCGGCTGCTGTCCTGCGCCCTGGCGGCGGTACTCGCCGTCGCGCTCCTGCCCGCCGCGCCCGCCGCCGCCTCGGTCGGGGCCACCGTGAGCTACGAGACCATCGTCAGCCACGACGGCACCGAACTCGGCGCCAAGGTGATCACCCCGACCGGGGTCGAGGGACCGCACCCGTTGCTGGTCATGCCCTCGGCCTGGGGAACGAACAACCTCATCTACGTGGGCGCCGCCTACCGGCTCGCCTACGAGTCGGGGTACCAGGTGGTCTCCTACACCTCACGCGGCTTCTGGGACTCCGGGGGCGAGGTCCAGATCGCCGGCCCGGAGGACCGGGCCGACGCCAGCGCCGTCATCGACTGGGCCCTGGAGAACACCGACGCCGACCCCGAGCGGATCGGCATGGCCGGGATCTCCTACGGCGGCGGCATCAGCATGCTGACGGCCGCCGAGGACGACCGCGTGCGCGCCGTGGCCGCGATGAGCGGCTGGACCGACCTGGTGCCGTCGCTGTACCCGAACGAGACCATCGACATGCAGTCCGTGGAGGTGCTGCTCGCGCTCGGCAATCTCACCGGCCGCCCCGGCGAGGTCATGCGCGAGGTGGAGGACGGCTACCGGGACGGGGACGTGGGGCCCGCGCTGGAGATGGCGCCCGACCGCTCGGTGGCCACCAAGGTCGACCAGATCAACGCCAACGGCACCGCGATCATGATGGCCAACGCCTGGAACGACGGCTTCTTCCCGCCCGGGCAGATCACGGACTTCTACGAGCGGCTCGAGGGCCCCAAGCGACTCATGCTCACCCCGGGCGACCACGCCACCGCCGAGGCCTTCGGCGCGGCGGGCCTGCCGAACGAGATCTGGGAGTCGGTGGGCGACTGGTTCGACCACCACCTCAAGGGCGAGGCCAACGGGATCGCGGACGAGGACCCGGTCCACGTCAAGCCGAACAACGGCCGCGGCGGGTGGACCACGCACGCCGACTGGCCGTCGGTGACCGGCGCGACGGACCGGTACTACCTGGACCGGCCGAGCACCGGCTGGTTCCGCTGGCAGAGCCGGGGCGCCATGGAGCCGGAGCCGTCGACGGGGTGGGACTACGACTTCCGCACCGGGATCGGCACCACCGCGACGAGCGGGACGGTGCTGCTGTCCGGGGCCCTCCAGCAGTTCTTCGACGTGCCCACCGGCGTCCTGCTCCCGACCGTGGACCGCTACCGCTCGGCCGTGTGGACGAGTCCCACCTACCCGGACGGCGCCCGCGTGGCCGGCGCTCCGGAGGTGACGCTCACCCTGGAGCCCACCGCCGAGGACCAGTCGGTGTTCGTGTACCTGTACGACATCAACGCCTACGGCACGGGTGCGCTGGTCTCCCACGCCCCCTACACCCTGCGGGGCTCCGCCGACGAGCCGGTGACGGTGACCGCCGAGCTCCAGCCGGTCGTGTGGGACGTCCCGGCGGGCCACCGGCTGGCCGTGGTCGTGGACAGCGCGGACCCGCGCTACACGAGTGAGAGCCCGTACTTCAACCGGGTCGAGGTGACCTCTCCCGAGGGCGCCCCGTCCCAGATCACCATCCCGCTCTCCTGACGGCCCGCTCGTTCGCCCGATGACCCGTCCGGTCGACCACCACTCCCGCCGTGGTCGGCCGGGCGCCCCCCGGAGGACGGCGCCTCGGGCACGCGCCGGGGCGACGGGCGGACAGTCTCTCTTCCCAGCGAACGCGAGACACAAACACAAAGTAGTCACTGAGTTACTGAAAGTGTGCGAAGATCAGTCCATGACCTCGCCCACCGCACACAGGATCCTCGCCCCCGTCGCCGCAGTGGCGCTCACCCTCGGGGGAATCGCCCTCCTCGACCTTCCGTCCGGTCCGGCCTCCGCCGTCACCCAGGCCGTCCACATGTCGCAGCCGTCGGAGACGGAGCGGGGGCGGGAGCGGATCGCGCTCTCGCGCATGGACGGTGTGTCCCACCAGAGCGCCGCCGTGACCGACGCCCAGCGCAGGGCCGTGCTCGACTACTGGACGAACGAGCGGATGGCCGCCGCACGGCCGATCACCGGCCTGGTCGGGGAGACGCTCGGGATCGCCGGGCCGGAGGACTCCGCCGGGTCCGACGCCGAGCACCAGGCGGCCCCCCGCACCGACAGCAGCGGCGAGGTCTGGGGCGCCGGCGGTCTGGTGACCCGGACGACCGGCAAGGTGTACCTGACCATGAACGGCCGCGACTTCACGTGCTCGGCGTCGGTCATCGAGGCGGAGAACCGGAGCACCGTGGTCACCGCCGGGCACTGCGCCAAGGACGGGACCGGCTCCTGGGCGCGCAACTGGACCTTCGTGCCCGGGTACCGGGACGGGGAGAGCCCGTACGGCCGCTACACCGCCCGCGACATGCTGGTTTCGCCCCGCTGGTCGCGCGAGGCCGACGACAGCTACGACGTCGCCATGGTCGTGCTCAACACCCACTCCGGCGATGCCGTACAGGACCGGGTCGGGGCGCAGCGGATCTCGTTCTCGGCCTGGGCCGAGGACCGCGCGCGCGAGGGCAGGCAGGTGTACACGTTCGGCTACCCGGCGGCCTCACCCTTCGACGGGCGGCTGCTGCACTACTGCTCGGGCAAGACCTCGCCCGACACGGGGGGCACCACCGCCAACGGAGTGCGGTGCCGGATGACCCAGGGCTCCAGCGGCGGCCCGTGGTTCACCGGGTTCGACCCGCGCACCGGCCGGGGCACGGTCTCGTCCGTCGTCAGCTTCAAGTACGCCGACGACCGCGGCACCCAGTACGGCCCGCGCCTGGGTGAGGAGGCGCGTCGGCTCTACGACGGGGCCGAACGTCTCTGACCCTCGCACGTGAAACGCGCGCGGCCCCGCTCAACGGCGGGGCCGCGCGTCCGTCCGGGGTGTGTCACACGTCGATGCCGGTGAGCACGAGGACGCGCTCGTAGGTGAGGTCCTCCATCGCCGAGCGCACGCCCTCCTTGCCGACACCGGACTTGCGGATGCCGCCGTAGGGCATCTGGTCGGCACGGAAGGTCGGGACGTCGCCGATGACCACACCGCCGACCTCCAGCTCCCGGTGGGCGCGGAAGGCGGTGGGCAGGTCGCGGGTGAAGACGCCCGCCTGGAGTCCGAAATCGCTGTCGTTGACGGCGGAGAACGCGGCGTCGGTGTCGGTCACGCGCTGGACCACCAGGACGGGGCCGAAGACCTCCTCACGGACGACCTTGGCGTCGGCCGGAGCGTCGGCGATGACCGTCGGCGCCACGGTGACACCGTCGCGGGTACCGCCGGTGAGGATCTTGGCGCCCGCCGCCGCGGCCTCCTCGACCCAGGCCTCGACCCGCTCGGCGGCGGCCTCGTCGACCAGCGGGCCGACCTCGGTGGCCGGGTCGGCGGGGTCGCCCACACCGAGCGCCTCCACCTGGTCGACCAGCTTCGCGACGAACGCGTCGTGGACCGAGTCCTCGACGATCACGCGCTGGACGCCGATGCAGACCTGGCCCGCCTGGTTGTTGCCGAACAGGGCGACGCGCTGGGCGGCCCAGTCCAGGTCGGCGTCGGCCAGGACGACGGCGGCGGCGTTGCCGCCGAGCTCCAGGGTGACGTGCTTGTGCGGGGCCCGGCGCTGGAGCTCCCAGCCGAACTGGCCGCCGGTGAAGGAGATGACCGGGAGGCGCTCGTCGGTGATCAGCGACGCGGCGCGCTCGTTGGGCATGGGCAGCACGGACAGGACGCCGCCGGGCAGGTCGGTCTCGGCGATGATCTCACCGAGGATGAGTGCCGTCATCGGCGTGGCCGGGGCGGGCTTG
Organism: Nocardiopsis lucentensis DSM 44048; assembly: GCF_000341125.1. GTDB lineage: Bacteria > Actinomycetota > Actinomycetes > Streptosporangiales > Streptosporangiaceae > Nocardiopsis > Nocardiopsis lucentensis. Next base: position 4,660 of record NZ_ANBC01000448.1, read on the forward strand.
AGGATGATCGGGGCGCCGACGGCCAGGGCCGGGGCGATCTTGTGCGCGACCAGGTTGAGCGGGAAGTTGAACGGGGAGATGCCCAGGACGGGGCCCTTGGGGACGCGGCGGATGAGCGCCATGCGGCCCGTTCCGCCGGGATCGGTGTCCAGGCGCTGGAGCTCGCCGCTGTCCCGGCGGGCCTCCTCGGCGGCCAGACGGAAGACGGACACGGCGCGCCCGACCTCGCCGCGCGCCCACTTGATCGGCTTGCCGCTCTCGGCGGTGATCGTCTGGGCGATCTCCTCGGCGCGCTCCCCCAGCCTGCGGGACACGTGCGCCAGGGCGTCGGCGCGCACGTGCGCGGGCAGGGCGGCGGCCTCGCCGGCGACCGCGTGCGCGGCGGCCACGGCCTCCTCGATCTGGGAAACGGTGGGCACGGCGACGGTGCCCGCGGGTCGACCCGTGTAGGGGTTGACGACGGTGATCTCGGTGTCGCCGGTCGCGGCGGTGCCGGCCAGCCAGAACGGACGCGTAGACATGCCAGGAACGCTAGCCCGCACCGCACGCCCCCGCCTTGTCCACCGTTGCCAACCAACCCCTTGGACTTGGCCACACTGGCGCATCCGGTCGGGTCCTCTCCGCACACGCGCCGGTCGCCGTCCGCGGTGGCGGGCACTCAGTGGTAGAAGCCCACGATCCCGTGGCCCCGTGCCGCCGCGTACCGGATCCACTCGAGGACGGCGTGCACGGACTCCCGCATGGAGTAGTCCTCCAGCGCGTTCACCCGTTCGGCGGAGATTCCGGCCGCCTGTTCCGCGGCCTCGCGCACCTGCCCGGCGAACCACTCCTCACCGGCCCCGCCACCCGTCCACAGGGAGTCCATGCGCACGGCGGTGACACCCAGCTCCTTGAGCGCCTGGTCCACCTCGGCGAACCACCAGTACTTCACGGGGTAGAAGGGGCGGTTGTCGAGGAAGGAGCCGTACGCGTCGCAGTGGGCCCTGGTGTAGTCGTCGGGGAGCGCGCCGAGGTCGACGCTGTAGGCCATCAGTCCAGAACTCATGGCCGCGAACCTACTGTGTGGTGACGACACACGGACGCGCCCGCCACACAGGGACACCTCTTTTCACACCACCTACGACGGGTATCGCTTGGGAATGCCGGTCATCGGGTAACACCACCCGAAAGGTCCGGGGTGCGTTCCGTGGCCGCCGCCCCCAGCGCATCGGGGCACGCGTCCGCCGGACACGCCCTAAGCTGGTCAGACTGAGAAGGGATCCTTGGCCGCCCGACTGGCGTCGGCGGGCGCCTTCGTTCACAGTGGTTGGTGAGGGCTCCGCCCGCGGGTTCGGGCCGGCCCTCGGGTCCACCGCAGCCGACGGGAAGCCCGGGAGCGCTCATTGCCACTTGTCTACCGCACGCTCGTCTCGGTCCCGGAAGCCGACGGTGACCTGGTCACCCTCACTTCGACGGTCCTGTCCCGGTGGCTGAGCAAGAGAGGGAACTCGGGCGCGCGCGTGGACTTCTCCGTCTCCGGCCGTTTCGAACTGAGCAACCGCTCACGGGCGCTCGTGGTCCGGCACGACAATCCCGACGAGGGACTCGTGTTCCTCCGTCTGACCACGGAGTCCGAGAAACCCGACGGCGTGTGGCGCACCGTGGCGACGGCCGTGGTGGATCCCGAGCTCTCCCCCCGCCACCACGTGTGGATCGACATGAGCGTGGAGCCCCTCGACCGCGCCGACCCGCCGTCGGACCAACCGCGGCCGGACGTCATGCCGCCCGAGGCCGCGCGCATGCTCCTGGAGGAGGTCGACGCCCACGACGGCCGTTGGCCCATGCCGTCGACGCCGAGCATCGTGCGCGGCCGCGACGACGCCCTGGTGGAGGCCCTGGTGTCGGCGATCAGGGACCCGGACCGCCGGATGGCGATCGTGGCGACGGGCGTCCCCCGCGACGTCACCGTGGCCGCCTGGCGCACCGCCATGGCCGGTGCCCTGAACCGGTGCACCGGGATGTGCGCCGGATACGTGCTGGACGCCGCCGCGCTCGACCGCGTCGGCGGCCTGTTGCCGGAGGAGCTGGACATCCCCGCGGGCGGGGTGCGCACCTTCTTACCGGGAGTCGATCCGACGGACGCCGACGACCCGACCCGCCATCCCCGGATGAGCCCGGCGACGCTGGACACCGCCCGCGACGGCGACCGCGTCCGCAACTGGGTGGGCGCGGCGCTCTCCCGCAGAGTGCGGGACAACGCGGTCAACACGAAGCTGCCCGCACCGCTGCGGGCCATCGACGCGCTCCTCACGGAGGAGACGGCGGACCTGCGTTCCCGGGCCGGTGCTCGCCCGTCCGTGCCCGCTCCGGCCCACCAGGCGGCCCCGGCTCCGGTCGCCTCGGCCGAACTCGCGGCCGCCCAGGAGCGGGAGGCGCAGGAGCAGTTGACCCAGCGGCTGCGCGACGAGGTCAAACGGCTCAGCGCGCGGATCAGCGAGCTCGCCGACGAACGCCAGGAGCTGCTCGCCGAGACGGCCGACCTGACCGACGAGCTCGACACCGCCCGTGAGCAGCTCCGCGCCGCCCGCCACGAGACCCGGTGGCTGCGCGCCCGGGCCCGTGAGGAGGGGCTCTACCGGCTGGCCGCCGCCCCCGCACCGCGCGACACCCGGCGTCCGCCCCCCACGTGCGTGGGTGAACTCCTGGAACAGATCACCGACGGCTCCGCCCTGCCACACCTGTTCTTCACCATCGAGGACCACGACACGGTGTACGAGCTCTCCGACAGCCGCAAGGAGGGGCTGTGGGTCACCCGGGCCTGGGAGGCGCTGCTGGCCCTGAACGACTACGCCCGCTACCAGTTCGACAACCCCGGCAGCGGGCTGGGCTTCCACTCCTACCTGCGTGAGACCCCGGACGGCTACCAGGTGATCCCGGTCAAGCGGCTGGCGTCGCAGGAGTCGGACTACGTACGCAACCGGGGCAAACTCAACGACAAACGTCTCTTCCGGGTCCCCACGGAGGTGGACCCGGGTGGGCGGGTGCCCATGTACGCCCACATCAAGCTCGACACGGAGTACGGGATCTGCCCGAGGCTGTACTTCTACCCCCACCTGGGGCCGGGCACCACCAACCGCGTCTACGTGGGCTACCTGGGCCGCCACCTGCCGGTGCAGCAGTCGAACTGAGCCCACCCGTCACCCTCCACCACCCTCAACGGACGCCTCCGGCGCAGTTCCTCCCTCTTCGTCACCCTCCACCACCCTCAACGGACGCCCACGGCGCGGCACCCGCGGCCCCGCGTACCCTGGGGGCCGTGATGGGAACGACGACCGGGGCGGTGACCGCCCTCGCCGAACCGGAGTGGCGCGAGCGCGCCCGAGGGCACGAACGACGCGTGGACGCACTCGTCGCCGACCACCTGCGGCGCCGCCGGGAGGGCGAGCGCCACCCGGTGGAGGACTTCCTGTTCACCTACTACAACCTCAAGCCCTCCCAGCTGCGGCGCTGGCACCCGGGTGTGGGCACCGTCCTGCTCGGCGAGGGCGCCCGCGCCCGCCTCGACGAACGGTTCTACACCGCACTCCCCGACGGGGCCGTCGGTCTGGACGCCGACGCCTTCCGCACCGCCCGCCGGGTGGTGGGCTTCGTCGAGCGCCTGCTGTCGGCGGTCGCCGACCGCCCCGCCCACCTGGGCTGCTTCGGGCTGCACGAGTGGGCGATGGTCTACCGGACGGACGAGGTGCGCCACGGACAGGTGCCGCTGCGGCTCGGCCACGAGGGCACCGACCGGGTCGTGGAGTCGCACCGGATCCAGTGCTCCCACTTCGACGCCTTCCGGTTCTTCACCGGGCCCGCCCGGCCGCTCAACACCCTGCGGCCGACCCGCGAGGCCCAGGTCGACCTCGACCAGCCGGGCTGCCTGCACGCCAACATGGACCTGTACAAGTGGGCCTACAAGCTCACTCCGGCCGTCCCCTCGGAGCTGGTCGTGGACTGCTTCGAGCTGTCGAGGGACATCCGGGTCCTGGACATGCGCGCCTCCCCCTACGACCTGGTCGCGTGGGGGTACGAGCCGGTACGGATCGAGACCGCCGAGGGCAAGGCCGAGTACATGGCGGCCCAGCGGGGGTTCGCCGAGCGCGGCGCCGTGCTGCGGCGGCGGCTGTTGGACGTGTGCGCGGCGCTGCGCGCGGCCTGAACCACGCCCCCTGGGAAAACCACCCCGGGCAAGCGGAAGGGGCGGTGCCCGCGGCACCGCCCCCAGGCTCTGACCGAGCGGAACGCTAGCCCTCGGTGGAGCCCTTGCCCCGACGGCTGAGGTAGACGGCCGCTCCGCCGCCCACGACGGCCACGGCGCCGACCGCGACCAGGCCGGCGAGCGCCGATCCGGTCACGGGGAGGCTCGGGGAGTCCTCGTCCGGGGCCGGGGCGTCGTCACCCTCGGTCGGCTCGGGGGTCGGCTCCGGCGTCGGCGTGCTGCCGGGGTCGGTCGGCTCGTCCGAGGGGTCGTCGGTCGGGCTCGGCTCCTCGCTGGGCTCCTCGCTCGGCTCGGGAGTCGGCTCCTCGGTGGGCTCCTCGGTGGGCTCCTCGGTCGGCTCGTCCGAGGGGTCGTCGGTCGGCTCCTCGGTGGGCTCCTCGTCACAGGTCACCTTGAAGACCTTGTGCTTGCCCTCGCCGTTCTCGCCCTCGAAGGTCCAGTTCAGGCGGTAGTGGCCGTCCGGGAGGTCCAGGAGTTCGGTGCTGCCCTCACCCTCCTCGTCCAGGACGAGGGTGTCCTCCAGCACGGTCTCGCGGGAGTCCGGCGAGCCGCCCTGGGTGACGATCTCCCAGTCGACCTCCTGACCGGCGTCGAAGTTGAAGGCCGTGATGTAGAAGCCGCAGACCTTGGGGACGTTGCGGCGGTCCTCCTCGGGACGCTCGGGGTCGTGGATCTTCACTGTGCCGTTGTCGCCGGGGGCGCCGTTTCCGCCACCGTTGCCGGGGTCGGCCGACGCGGCGGCGGCACCGCCGAGAACGAATCCGGCCACGAGGGCCGCGCTGGTGAACAGGCGTGCGCTGAGCACGCCGGGGCCGGGGTTGGGGGACACAGGGAACTCCTGCGGTGTGCGAGCCCGGAGAGCGGGGACCCAGGGCGAATGATGAAAAGGGACGACACAAACTTATCGCGTGTCCCGCCCAGAACAGGAAACACTCGGGCCACGGATACCGAACGGAGACCGTCGCGGCCCGGACGGCAGGCCCGCGACGGCGCTGGTCACGCGTAGGCGGCCACCAGTCCCCAGAGCATGAGAGAACCGAGGGTGAGCGAGAAGACCACCGACAGGACGAACACCGGCACGTGCAGCCACCGCCAGCGCCCGTTCTCCGTGGGCGCTCCGCGCAGGAACCACACCCCGACCGTCACGGCCGCCGCCACCACGCCCGCGGCCAGGGCCCACAGCAGCATGGGGGTCGAGGTCCAGTCCCCGGCGCGCTGTCCGGCGGCGAGCCAGGACAGGGACCCCAGGGACAGCGACACGACGCGCAGGCGGTCGAGGGGGCGCTGGGTGAGGAGGGTACGGCGGCGCAGGAGGAGCGAGAGCAGGAGCACGGGTGGGATCACCGTCATCATCACAGTGGGAACGGTCGTGAGCCAGACCGGAAGGCCTCCGGTCAGCGGCTCGGGGTCGTCCTTCAGGAGTTCGCGGCTCAGGCCCAGGGAGTCGACGGCCATCGAGTTGGCCATGACGACCACCCCGTGGGTGTCGTCGAAGGCCACCATCGTGGCTGTGCCGAGCGTACCGCCGCTGTGCGAGGTCACCCGGCCGACGTCCGGCCAGTCGGAGGTCATCCAGGCCAGACCCAGGTCGAAGCCGTCGAGTCCGCTCGGGTGGTCCGCGGGCACGCCGGGGAAGGCGACGTCCTCGCGGACGGTGTCCAGAGCGCCCGTGCCGGGGGCGGTGCCGTCGGCGACCGCGGTGAGGAACCGGGCCAGGTCGGCCGCGGTGCTCCACGTGGTGATCCCGGCGGGAGCGTAGGCGGTGTTGTCCCACGGTTCGGTCCGCGCCCCGGGAACGACGTTGGGCGCCGCCCCACCCTCGGGGACCCCCTCGACGATGACCGTGTCGTCCATGCCCAGCGGCTCCAGGACCCGCTCGGCGACCAGTTCGGGGTAGGGCGTGCCGCTCTCGGCGGCCAGCGCCGCGCCGAGCACGGAGAAGCCGAGGTTGGAGTACTGGAACTCGCCGGGCCGGTCGGCGGTGGTGGTCGCCAGCGCATCCACCGGGGGCTCGGCGGCGGCGTAGGGGTCGGTGAGGTTGAGCGCGGGCAGGATCCGGGAGCGCAGAGTCGTGCCGTCGGGGGCGGTCGGCAGGCCGGAGTGGTGGGTGGCCAGGTCCTCCAGCGTGGCCCCGGCGACGTCCGGATCGGCGAACTCCGCGTCCGGGAACACCTCGGCCAGGGTGCGGTCGAGCGACGTCTCCCCGTTCTCCACCATGTCGGCCAGGGTCATCGCGGTGATGGTCTTGAACACCGACGCGGTCTCGAAGGGCGTGTCCTCGTCGACGGGATCGGCTCCGTCCAGGGTCCCGCCCCACGAGAACTCGACGGCGTCGGGGGCGTCGACCGGGAACCGCGCCACCGCCAGGCCCTGCACGTCGCGCGGGTCGAGCACGGCCGC
>NZ_ANBC01000449.1 GCF_000341125.1 Nocardiopsis lucentensis DSM 44048
CCCAGCGTTCCGGATCGCCTGGCCCACCGTAAGTCCCGGCTGTCACCGCCCGGCCGTGAGGATTCACGAACCCGGACATGACATCTGTCATCCGCCCCGGTGGGACCGCCGCCGCTCGGCCCCCTCACCCGTAGGCGGCCACCAGTCCCCAGAGCATGAGCGAACCGAGGGTGAGCGAGAAGACCACCGACAGGACGAACACCGGCACGTGCAGCCACCGCCGGTGCCCGTTCTCCGTCGGCGCCCGGCGGAGGTGCCACACCCCGACCGTCACCCCGACGGCCGCGGCTCCCACGGCCAGGGCCCACAGCGCCAGGGGAGCCCAGGCCCAGTCCCCGGCCCGCTGTCCGGCGACGAGCCAGGCCGCGGCCCCCAGGGACAGCGACACGACGCGCAGGCGGTCGAGCGGCCGCTGGGTGAGGAGGGTACGGCGGCGCAGCATGAGCGAGAGCAGGAGCACCGGGGGAACCGCGGTCATCACGGTCGCGACGACCGCGACGGGGGTGGGAGGGGTGTCGGCCAGCGGCCGCGGGTCCTCCTTCAGGAGCTCGTAGGCCAACTCCATGGAGTCGACGCTCTGCGCGTTGGACATGACGACCACGCCCCGCGCTCCGTCGAGGGCCAGCATCGTGCTGGTGCCGAAGGTGTCGCCCGCGTGTCTGGTCACCGGGCCGACCCCGGGCACGTCGACGGTGAACCAGGCCAGTCCCAGGGCGAAGTCGTCCGACCCGCCACGAGGGTCGGGGATCCCCTCGTACACGGGCTCCAGGGCGCTCATCCCGGGGGCGGTGCCGTCGGCGACCGCGGTGAGGTACCGGGTCAGGTCGGCCGGGGTGCTCCAGGTGCCGCTGCCGGCGGGCGCGTAGTCGGTGTCCCGCCAGGGCTCGGTGCGTGCGCCGGGAACAGCGTGGGGAACCGCGCCGCCACCGGGGACGCCGACGACGGTGTCGTCCATGCCCAGCGGCTCCAGGACCCGCTCGGCGACCAGTTCGGGGTAGGGCGTGCCGCTCTCGGCGGCCAGCGCCGCGCCGAGGACCGAGAAACCGAGGTTGGAGTACTGGAACTCGCCGGGCCGGTCGGCGGTGGTGGTCGCCAGCGCCTCCACCGGGGGCGGGGCTCCGGCGAAGGGGTCGGTGAGGATGACCGGCGCGATGACGTAGCCGTACAGGGGGTCGCCGGCGGGAAGCGTCGGCAGGCCGGAGCGGTGGGTGGCCAGGTCCTCCAGCGTGGCCCCGGCGACGTCCGGATCGGCGAACACGGCGTCCGGGAACACCTCGACCAGGGTGCGGTCGAGCGACGTCTCCCCCTTCTCCACCATGTCCGCCAGGGTCATCGCCGTGACCGTCTTGAACAGCGAACCGGTCTCGAAGAGGGTCTCCTCGTCGACCGCGACCGCGCCGTCCTCGGTCCCCGCCCGCGCGAACTCGACGGCGTCGGGGGCGTCGACCGGAAACCGCGCCACCACCAGGCCCTGCACGTCGCGCGGGTCGACCACGGCC
>NZ_ANBC01000450.1:0-25656 GCF_000341125.1 Nocardiopsis lucentensis DSM 44048
CGCCCCCACCGCCAGAGCGACCGGCCACACCGGACCGGGCGCGGCGGCCGGGAGGGGACGGGGTCTGCTCCGACCCTGGTCAGCGGCATCATCCATACTCCAAGTGTGACTCACATCACATCGAAAGGCACGGCCGTGCCGCCGGGATGTCTCCGCGGCGCCCCGGAGACGGCCCGGACGGCGCTCAGCTCCCGTGCACGATGCGCTCGGCGCGCTCCTCGTTGGGCTGGATCTCCCCGGACAGGATCCGCTCGGCGTGGTGGCACGCCACCCGGTGGGTGCTCGTCTCCGGCGCGTCCGCCAACCGCCGCAGCTCCGGCCGCTCGGTGGCGCACCGGTCGTCCTGCCGCCACGGGCAGCGGGTGTGGAACCGGCAGCCCGACGGAGGGTCGGCGGGCGAGGGCAGGTCCCCGGAGAGCAGGATCCGCTCCCGGGTGTCCTCCACCCCGGGATCGGGCACCGGCACCGCCGACATGAGCGACCGCGTGTACGGGTGCAGCGGGGACTCGTACAGGTCGTCGCTGTCGGCCTCCTCGACCAGGCCGCCCAGGTACATCACCCCGACCACGTCGCTGACGTGCCGGACGACCGCCAGGTCGTGCGCGATCACCAGGTAGGTCAGGCCCAACTCGTCCTGGAGCTCCTCCAACAGGTTGAGCACCTGCGCCTGGATCGACACGTCCAGCGCCGAGACCGGTTCGTCGCAGATGATCAGGTCCGGTTCCAGGACCAGCGCGCGGGCGATCCCGATCCGCTGGCGCTGGCCGCCGGAGAACTCGTGCGGATAGCGGGTGAGCGCCTTCGACGACAGGCCCACCCGTTCCAGGGCGTCGACCACGCGCCTGCGCTGGTCCTGGAGCACGAGGCGGTCGCGCTCCCGGCCGCGCGGCGCGCCCTCGCCCTCGTCCGGGCCGCCGATTCCGTGGACGCGCAGCCCCTCCATGAGGATCGAACCGACGTTCTGCCGGGGGTTGAGGCTGCCCAGCGGGTCCTGGAAGACCATCTGGAGTCTGCGGCGCTCACGGCGCATCGACCGCGCGTCCAGGCCGGCCAGGTCCCGGCCGTCGAACCACACCGAGCCGTCGGTGACGTCCACCAGGCGCAGCACGGCTCGCCCCAGGGTGGTCTTGCCGCAGCCCGACTCCCCCACGAGCCCGTAGGTCTGTCCGCTCTCGACCGCCAGGCTCACGCCGTCGACCGCGCGCACGTGGCCGATGGTCCGGTCGACCACCACCCCCCGCCTGATCGGGAAGTGCACCCTGAGGTCCTCGATCCGCAGCAGACTCATGCCCGCCCCTCCTCGTCGTCGACCGCCGCCGTACGCTCCGCCCCGGTCTCCGGGGCGGGGGCCTCCTCCGGCCCGGTCCGCGCCCCGGCGGCCTCCTCCGGTTCCCGCTCCGCGTCCGCGCCGGGGTTCACGCAGCGGTGCGTGTGGGCGCCGCCGCCCGCCGCCTCGACCAGCGCGGGCGCCCCCTGGAGGCAGTCCATCGTGTAGTGGTCGCAGCGGGGGGCGAACGCGCACCCGTCGGACCAGGCGATGTTGTCGTTGACCGAACCGCGGACGGGGGTGAGCGGGTCCCCGCGCGGCGCGTCCAGCCGGGGGATGGAACCGAGCAGTCCGACCGTGTAGGGGTGGGTGGGGTCGGCGAACAGCTCCGACCGCGGCGCCCGCTCCACCGCGCGCCCCGCGTACAGGACGTTGATGTCGTCGCACAGCCCGGCGACCACCCCCAGGTCGTGGGTGATCATCAGCAGCGCGGTGCCCTCCTCGGTGACCAGGTCCCGCAGCAGCTCCAGGATCTGCGCCTGGATGGTGACGTCCAGCGCCGTGGTGGGCTCGTCGGCGATCATCAGCCGGGGACGGCACGCGACCGCCATGGCGATCAGGGCCCGCTGACGCATACCTCCGGACAGCTGGTGGGGGTACTCGCGCAGCCGTCGGGTCGGGTCCGGGATGCCCACCCGGTACAGCAGGTCGGCGGCCTCCTTGCGGGCGCGCTCCCCGCCCAGCCCCCGGTGGCGCCGGAGGATCTCGGTCACCTGGCGGCCGATGGGCACGACCGGGTTGAGGGAGCTCAGCGGGTCCTGGAAGATCATCGCCAGCTGGGACCCGCGCAGGTCGCGCAACCGCCTCTGGGAGAGGGAGAGCAGGTCGACGTCCCCGTCGGGCAGCCGCAGCGCCGCGGAGCCGCCGACCGTGACGCCCCGGTCGGGCAACAGCCCCATCAGCGCGAGGGAGGTGACGCTCTTGCCGCAGCCGGACTCGCCGACCAGGCCGGTGACCCGGCCCTCCTCCAGGGTGAAGGACACCCCGTCCACGGCCCGCGTGGCCTCGGCGCCGCGCCGGCGGAACACCACGGACAGCTCGTCCACGGTCAGCAGTGGCGTGCTGGAACTCATGGTCATTTCCTCAGCTTGGGGTCGAGTGCCTCCCGCATCGCCTCACCGAGCAGGGTGAAGCCGAGCGCGGTGACGATGATGCCCAGGGCGGGGTAGACCGCCAGGGAGGGCGCGCTGGACAGGAATCGCTGGGCGTCGGCGAGCATCGTCCCCCACTCGGGGAAGGACGGGTCGGGGTTGCCCAGCCCCAGGTAGGACAGGGCGGCGGCGTCGATGATCGCGGTCGCCAGGGTGAGCGTGGACTGCACGATCACCGGGCCCATCGAGTTGGGCAGGATGTGCGTGAGCGCGATCCTGCGTTCGCCCACGCCCAGTGCCCGCGCCGCGAGCACGTAGTCCCGGCCGCCCTGGGAGATCATCGCGCCGCGCAGCAGCCGGGCGAAGATCGGCACCTGGGCCACGCCCACGGCGAGCATGACGGTGAGCAGGCTGGGGCCGATGAGCGCGGCGACGGTGACGGCGAGCAGCAGGGTGGGCAGCGCGAGCATCATGTCGATGAAGCGCATGACGACGTTGTCCAGCTGTCGGCCCCAGCGCCCGCCGAGGACGGCGGCCGCACCGGCCGTGCCGCCGAGCAGGGCGCCGACGCCGAAGCCGACGATCGTGGCGACGACCCCCACCAGCAGGGTCTGCCGGGCGCCGATCACCATGCGGGAGAACTGGTCGCGGCCGAGGTTGTCCAGACCGAACCAGTTCTCGGCGCGCGGGCCCACGAACACGTTGCGGTTGGGGAAGACCTCATCGCCCCAGGTCTGTTCGACGGGGCTGTAGGGCGCGATCAGCGGGGCCAACAGTGCGATCAGCACGAACACGACGACGACCGCGGCTCCGGTGATCGCCATGGGGCTGCGCCGCATACGGGAGAGGGCCTCGCGCCAGATGCTCGCGCCGTGGCCGTCGTCGGCGCGCTCGCCCATGAGCTCGGCGAGCCGGTCGACCTTGGCGGCCTTGCGGCCGAGGAGCGGGGGGCTGGGTGTCGTTGGCATCACTGGGCCCGCACTCTCGGGTCGAGGAGGCTGTAGGAGATGTCCACCAGGAGGTTGATGAGGACGTACATCGTCGCGATGAGCAGGATGAAGCCGGTCAGCGCGGGATAGTCCCGTTCCTGGGTGGCGGAGTAGACGAAGGAGCCGATCCCGGGGAAGGCGAAGACGCTCTCGGTCAGGACCGCCCCGGCGAACAGGCTGCCGGTGAGCAGGCCGACGGCGGTGACCACGGGGAGCATGGCGTTGCGCATCACGTGGCGGGTGCGCACGGTGCCGGGGTGCAGCCCCTTGGCGTCGGCCGTGCGCACGTAGTCCTCGCCGAGGACCTCCAGGACGCTGGCCCGGGTCATGCGCACGATGACCGCCAGCGGGATCGAGGCCAGCGCCAGGCCGGGAAGGATCAGATGGACGAACCCGTCCCAGACCACGTCCCACTCCCGGGTCATGACGGCGTCCAGGAGGACGAAGCCGGTGATGTCGGTGCGGGTCAGGCCGGGCGAGAGCCGGAACGCGGACGGCAGCCAGCCCAGGGTCTCGGCGAAGACGACCTTGAGGATGAACGCCAGGAAGAAGACCGGCGTGCAGATGCCGAGGAGGGAGCCGCCGACCGCGGCGAAGTCCAGTGCCGAACCGCGTCGGCGGGCGGCCAGGTATCCGAGCGGGATGCCCACGGACACGGCGATGAGCATCGCCGTCATGGACAGCTCGAACGTGGCGGGAAAGCGTGTCCAGAACTCGGTGAGCACGGGTCTGCCGGTCTGGAGGGAGGCGCCCAGGTCGCCCTGGGCGATCCGTCGGAGGAAGGCCAGGTACTGGACGGTGAACGGTTCGTCCAGACCGAGCGCGCGCCGCAGCGCCTCGCGCTGCTCCTGCGTGGCGTCGTCGGGGAGGAGGGCGTACTCCGGTCCGCCGGGCAGTCGTTGCAGCCAGGCGAACAGCAGGATCGACAGGCCACCCAGGGTGGGGATCAGCTGGAGGGTACGCCTGACGATGAATCGCAGCACCTTTGCCGCCTTTCGCCAGAGGGGCACGGCCCGGGGGTCGACACGGGCCGTGCCTGGGAACTGTGTACGCGGAGCACCCGCCGGGTTGGGGCGGGCGCTCCGAGAGGGCGACGAGTGACCGCCCCCTCCCCTGGTGGGGGAAGGGGCCCCGCCTCACTGCCAGGAGGCCTCGGCGAACTCCTCCTGCGTCAGCGGGCTGACGTTGGGCGGAACGACGTTCGGCGCGAAGGCGATGGAGGGCGGGGAGCTGGAGATGGGCAGCCCCGGAAGGATCTCCATGATCTGCTCGTTCAGGTCCTGGTAGGCGGCGACGCGCTCCTCGGTGTCCGGGTTGGAGCTGGCCTCGGCCATGGCGTCGAACAGCTCCTGGTCACGCAGCCCGAACTCGTCGCTGGGGCCGCTGAACCAGGTGCCGATGAAGTTGTAGGCGTCGTTGTAGTCGCCGGTCCAGCCGAGCAGGTACATGTCGCAGTCGCCCGCGTTGGTCCGCGGGATGTACTCGGTCCACTCGTAGGTCGTCGCCTCCACGGTGACCCCGACGGCCTCCAGGTCGGCGGAGATGACGTCGAAGATGTCGCGCGGCGCGGGCATGTAGGGCCGGGTGACGTCGGTGGGGTAGCAGAACTCGACCGTCAGGTCCTCCCGCCCCGCGTCCGCCAGCATCCGCTGGGCCAGGTCGGGGTCGTACTCGTAGGTCTGGACGTCGGGCGACCAGCCGTCGAGGGTGTCGGGGTGGAACTGGGTGGCCACCTCACCGCCCTCGGGGAGGATGGTGTCGACGATCCGCTGCCGGTCCACGGCGTGCGCGAGGGCCTGGCGGACCTCGATGTCGCCGAGGGCCTCGTTGGTCTCCTGCTGGTAGGCCATGTAGAGGACGTTGAACACGCCGCGGGTGGGCACCTGGAACCCGGCGGCCTCCAGGGGTTCGACGTCGGCGGGGGCGACCAGGTCGTAGCCGTGGATGTCGCCCGCCTCCAGGGCCTGGCGGCGCGCGTTCTCGTCGGGGATGGCGCGCAGGATCATCGTCTCGAAGCCCGCGGGGTCGCCCCAGTAGTCCTCGTAGCGCTCCAGGGTGACCTCGGCCTGGTCCTGGTTCCACTCGGTGACGCGGAACGGACCCGTTCCGGCGACCGTCCCGGCCTCCTGGGTGTAGGCGGGGAGGGTGAAGTTCCCGGGTTCGCCGGTGATCTCCTCGTTCTCGACCTGCTCGATCACGGCGGGGCTCATGATGCCGAAGGCGGCGAGGGAGAACCCTCCGGGGAAGACCGAGGAGTACTCGGAGATGGTGATGACCGCGGTGAGCTCCTCGGTCGCCTCGCAGGACTCGAAGCGGGGCTCGCCGATGTCCTCGTTCTCGTTCTCCGCGAAGCCGCCGAAGATGGACTGCCAGTAGTAGGAGTTGTTCCCGTCCTGGTAGGGGCCGGTCATGTTGAACCAGCGGTCGAAGTTGGCGCACACGGCCTCGGCGTTGAATTCCTCGCCGTCGTGGAAAGTGACGCCGTCGCGCAGGTGGAAGGTCCATTCGGTCCCGTCCTCGGACTGTTCCCAGTCCTCGGCGAGGCCGCCGACGATCTCCGTGCCGCCGGATTCGTGTTTCAGCAGAGTTTCGAAGACCTGCCTGCTGTAGCGGAACGTTTCTCCGTCACTGGTGAAGAAGGGGTCGAGGGTGCTGATGTCACCCGCGCTCGCGAAGACGAACGGCTCGGAATCATCGCCACCCGAACCCTCTCGTTCGCTCTCCGCGCAGGCTGTCGCCACCAGCGCGAGTGTGGCGGCCGCGGCCAGCGCGGCCGACGGCTTTCGGGAAGACTTCGTGAACATGGTCCACCTCGGTGTGGGCGGGGGGTCGAGGCCCTGGTTGATGGTGTGGACCCTAAACCGCGCCAAGTGCACCGGGGAAGATGGACGGCTGGGTATTAATACAACCGTTTCAGTACTGTGCCGTGATCCATAGCTCCGATTTTCTGGACGCGATGTCCAACCGAATCCCTTTACCCTCCCGCCCCACCGAGGAAACCCAACGGGGAATTATATGGGCTTTGCAGCCTTTATGAGTGAAATAAAAGGGATCATGTGATGTTCAACGTTTGTCCTCTTTGTCCAAGAAAAGGAAGTTGGGGACCACGGGCCGAACCGGACCCCCACCCACTCAACCGGACATACCTTCAACACTCCGCAAACTACCCTGTTGCACAGGAAGATAAGGAAGGTTAGGGTCATCCTGTGAACGATCGCCTCTACTCCGTGGAACAGGTCGCCGAACGGCTGGGCCTGCACGTGCGCACCATCCGCAACTACGTGCGCGACGGACGGCTCCACGCCGTGCGCATCGGCAAGCAGTACCGGATATCCCAGTCCGCCCTGGAGGCGTTCACCGGCTGTCCGGTGCCCGATCCGCCGGGCGGGGCTCCCGGCCAGCGGCACACCGAGGTGTCGAGCATCGTGGACGTCGAGGGGATCGACCGGGCCACGGCCGACCGCCTGACCACGCTCCTGACCGGCATGGCCGCCGGTCCGCGCTCCGACGGCCAGCGGCTGNCGACCGGTCGCGGATGAAGGTCGTCGTCCTGGGCGGCCTGGCGGACACGGCCCGGCTGTTCGACTACATGGAGGCGGTGCTCGACCAGTGAGCGCGATCTACCGGTCCCCGGCGGCGGAGCGCGAGATCCGGGACCGCTACCTCCGGGACCTGGCCGCGTGGCCGGTACCCGTCGAGCACGCGCGGGTGCCCACCCGGGCGGGCGAGACCTTCGTCGTCTCCTGCGGGCCCGAGGACGCGCCCCCGGTCGTCCTCCTCCACGGGTCCGGCGCCAACACGACGGCCTGGCGGGACGACGCCGCGGTCCTCGCGCGCGGCTCCCGGGTGCACTGCGTCGACCTCGTCGGCGAACCGGGACTCAGCGCCCCCTCACGCCCGCCCCTGGACTCCGACGCTCTGGCCGCATGGCTGGACGAGGTCCTGGACGGGCTGGGGGTCACCGCCACCGCCCTCGTCGGCATGTCGCTGGGCGGCTGGGTCGCCCTGGACTACACGGACCGGCGTCCCGAACGCGTCCGGCGCCTGGGGCTGCTGTGCCCCGGCGGCGTGGGTCGGCGAAGGACGGAACGCATCCTCGGGACCATGCTGCTGGGACTGCTGGTTCCGGGCGGAAGGCGCCGGTCCGTGCGGGCGATGACGGGTCTGCGGGATCCGGAGCACCGGGAGGTCCTGGACGCCGTCCAGCTGACGTTCTCGGGGTTTCGGCCGCGCACCGAACCGCTGCCCGTGTTCTCCGACGGCGCGCTGCGCCGCCTGACCGTGCCCGTGCGGCTGATCGTGGGCGACCGCGACGCGATGTTCGACTCACGCCGGACCGTCCGGCGGATACGCGCGTGCGCCCCGCACGCGCAGGTGAGCGTCCTGCCCGGAACCGGGCACGCGATCCTCGGGCAGGGCGAGGCGCTCGCGGCCTTCCTGGACGGCTGACCGGCCCCGGGAGGGAAGCGTTCTCAGGCGGCGCCGCGGACGTCGCACCAGCGGCGGACGGCCGTGGTCCACAGCGCGATGTTCACGACGATCGCGACGAGCGCCGCCAGCGCCGCGGCGACCAGGAGGAGGGTGCTGGAGATCTGGGCCGCCCGGTGCAGCCCCGACAGGGCCACCCCCATCCCCGCGAGCGCGCCGAACTGGGCCACCCGCCACAGCAGGGGCACGGCCCGGAGCACGGGGACCGCCAGCCCGACCGCCACCGCCGCCGTCAGGGCGGAGAGGACGAACAGGGTCCGCAGATCGGTGACGACCTGTGTGGGCGCCCCGGCGCCCAGCCGGTCCCACGCGGCGTAGGCGAGGAAGCCGAAGAACGGCCCGGCGACGAACATCAGGGCGCAGGTCTGCTGGACGTCCGACGGCGGTCGCTCACCGGGGCGGCGGCCGGAGAGGAGTCCCGTGCGGGGAGCCTGCGCGGCGACCTCGGGACGCTGCTCGGGGACGGAGGGGGAGGAAACCGTCTCATACATGACGAACAGGGTTACGTGCGGTAGGGGTACCGCGCAACAGCGGGGTGTCCGTTTCCTCCCCCGGGCCCGGACCCCAACCCGGCCCGGAATCCGGCCCGCACACCGTCCTCCCAGCTCAGAACGCCTTCACCCGCGGACGGGGACGTGGTTCAGGCCCCGGCCGACCGGACCGGACGGCCGATGTAGGCCAGGGCGTGCTCGGTCAGGGCGTCCACGTCCTCACCTACGTCGAACACCTCTCCGCGCTCGTCCGGGCCGAGCTCCTCCAGGGTCGCCAGCTGCGATTCGAGCAGGGCGGGGGGCATGAAGTGGCCCTCCCGGGCGCCCATGCGCGCGCTGATGACCTCGAAGGTCCCGCTCATGTGCAGGAAACGCACGTCACGGGCGCCCTCCCGCAGCACGTCACGGTAGGAGCGCCTCAGCGCCGAGCAGGCCATGACCGTGGACCCGCCGCGCGCGTCGTGTTCGGCGATCCATCCGGCCAGGTCGCGCAGCCAGGGCCAGCGGTCCTCGTCGGTCAACGGCACGCCCGCGGCCATCTTGGCGATGTTGGCGTCCGGGTGGAAGGCGTCGGCCTCCGCGAAGGGCAGGTCGAGCCGCCCCGCCACGCGCGCGGCGACCGTGGTCTTGCCGCTGCCCGAGACTCCCATGAAGACGAGGTGCATGTCTCTCCCGCTCTCGTGTGTACCCGCGCGTGGGCGCGGCCACCGTCTTGAATAGTGATATCAATCAGTCCGACTAGGCTTCGGGCTGGCCGCGCCGATCACGGCCGGGCCCTGGAATCCGGAGCGCTGGGAGCACGATGGGCACTGACAACCGCACACTGCACAACCGCGTGCTGGCGGTCCTGGGCCCCGCGATCGCCGCCGACGAGTACGAGCCCGGGCACGCCTTCACCCTCCAGGGGCTGGAGGCGGACTTCGGGGTCTCGCGCACCGTCGCGCGGGAGGCCGTCCGCGTCCTGGAGTCGATGCGCCTGGTGGTCAGCCGTCCCCGGACCGGGATCCGGGTGCTCCCCCGTGCGGACTGGAGCGTCTTCGACCCCCAGCTCATCCGGTGGCGGCTGGCCGGCCCGGGCCGGATGGACCAGCTGCGCTCGCTCAACGAACTGCGCGCCGCCGTGGAACCGGCCGCCGCCGCCCTCGCCGCCGTGCGCGGCGCGCCCGAGGAGCGCGCCCGGCTCGCGACGGTCGCCGACCGGATGTCCGAGACCGGCGGCGCCGGGGACCTGGACGCCTTCCTCGACCTGGACATCGCCTTCCACCGCCGCGTCCTGGAACTGTCGGAGAACGAGATGTTCGTCGGGCTCTCCCAGGTGGTGGCCGAGGTGCTGGTCGGGCGCACCTCCTACCACCTCATGCCGCGGCGGCCGCGCCCGGAGGCGCTGCGCCTGCACACGGCGGTGGCGCGGGCGATCGCCGACGGGCTGCCCGACGTGGCCGAGGCGGCGATGCGCTCCATCGTCAGCGAGGTCGCCGTCGCCCTGGACGCGGACGACGGCGCGCACTCCTGAGGTCACGGGCGTCCCCGGACCGCGTCGGGTCCCGGTCACACCACCAGGCTCAGGCCGAAGGCGAGGCCGAAGCCCACGAAGCCGATGAGCGTCTCCATGACCGTCCACGTCTTGAGCGTCGTCTTGACGTCCATGCCGAGGAAGCGGCCGACCAGCCAGAATCCGGAGTCGTTGACGTGCGAGAACGCGGTGGCGCCGCACGCGATCGCGATGACGGTCAGGGCCAGGTCGATCGAGGAGAGCCCGCTGGTGGCGTGCACCGCCGGGGCGATCAGGCCCGCCGCCGTGGTGAGGGCCACGGTCGCCGATCCCTGGGCGACGCGCAGGGCCAACGCGATGACGAAGGCCGCGACGATGACCGGCAGGCCGGTGGACTCCAGGGTTGCGGCGAGCGCCTCGCCGATGCCGCTGGTGCGCAGGACGCCGCCGAACATGCCGCCCGCGCCGGTGATGAGGATGATGGCGCAGACCGGGCCGAGCGCGCCGCCGACGATCTCCTCGACCCTGGCGCGGGAGAACCGGCCGTGGCTGAGGACGACCATCGCGACCAGGACGGTGAGCAGGAGCGCGATCGGGGTCTGGCCGAGGAGCTGCAGGACCCGCACCCACACGGCGTCCTCGGCGACGGCGCCGGTCGCCACGAGCGTCGCGGTGCCGGTGTTGCCGAAGATCAGCACCATCGGGAGCAGCAGGATGCCCAGGACGGTGGCCAGGCGCGGCGGGTCGTCGTGCTTGACGGCGCCGTCGGCCAGGATGTCGTCGGGGACGGGGAGCTCGAAGCGCCTGCCCGCCCACAGGCCGTAGAGGTAGCTGGACAGGTACCAGGTCGGAACGGCCAGGACGAGACCGACCAGGAGGGCCAGGCCCATGTCGGCGCCGATCTCGACGGCGGCGGTGACCGGGCCGGGGTGCGGCGGGACGAAGGCGTGCATGACCGCGAACGCGCCGGCCGTCGGCAGGGCGTAGGTGAGCACCGACCCGCCGAGGCGCCGGGCGACGCTGAAGACGATCGGCAGCATGACGATGAGGCCGACGTCGAAGAAGATCGGGAAGCCGAAGAGCAGGGAGGCGACGCCGAGGGCCAGCGGGGCGCGCTTCTCCCCGAACGCCTTGATCAGGGCCCCGGCCAGGACGGCGGCGCCGCCGGTGACCTCCAGCAGGCGGCCGATCATGACCCCGAGGCCGACCAGGAGGGCGACGTTGGCGAGCGTGCCGCCGAACCCGTCGAGCAGGGTCGGCACGACTCCGGAGGCGGGGATGCCGGTGGCGAGCGCGGTCAGGACGCTGACCAGGACGAGCGCGACGAACGCGTGCAGTCTGAAGCGGATGATCAGGAGCAGCAGGAGGGCGATGGCGCCGGCCGCGATCCCGAGGAGGGGTCCCGTGCCGTAGACGGGTTCGAAGTTCTCCACGACGGAGCCTTCCGGTGGGCGGTTGGGGACTCTGGGCCGCCGATGACACGGCCTTGACCTGCCCTTGGAACAGGTGACGGCAATGGTAATACCATTTGTGAGACCGTGTGAACCACGTCGTTCGTTTCTGTTACGCCCGTGAGACCTGGGTCACCGGGAACCCGTGCGCTGGCGCGCCTTCGGGGCCGTGGTGACGTGCGCCACGGCCCCGAACCGGTGGGTGGGTGTCGGCTCAGTCGCCCCACTCGACGTTCTCGAACGGGCCCGGCACGTGTTCGCCCCGTGCCCTGAGCCGGTCCTCCCAGGCGATCCGCAGGGCGACCCAGCGGCCCTGGACCTCCACCGCCCTCTCCTCCTCAGGCGTCAGGGGGGCGTTCTCCCCGTCGTTGTCGTTCATGGCCGGCCGTCCGTCTGCTCGCCGAAGAGGCGGCGGATCTCGTCGGCGTCGAACCGCTGGCCACCGCTGGGGGTGCGCACGCACCGCACCTTGCCCTGGCGGGCCCACCGGTTCACGGTGGCGTTGTCGACCCGGAAGACCGCCGCCACCTCACCGGCCGTCAGCAGTGTCGGGGCGTTGTCCAGGGGTTCGCTCACCGCGCGCCTCCGTTCCTGGGCGGGGGGACGGGGCGCGGCTCGTGGCGGGCGATGACCGAGAACAGTTCCCTGTAGGAGGGGGCCTCCAGCCGCTCGAACGGGTTGCCGTCGCCGGTCCAGCCGACCGGCCGCCTCGCGGTGTAGGTCTTGACCCCGGCGTCGTCGACCTCGTAGGAGACGACCCAGCGACCGGCGATGAGTTCGTCCAGGGCGCGGTGCGCCTCGCGTCGGTCCATGCGGTCCATCACCGCCACCCCGCCCTCAGCCAGCTCAGACCGGCGGTGGCGGTCAGTCGCGGCCCGGGGATCAGGCGGACCAGGTCGGCCGGGCCGGAGACCACGAACGGCAGCGCCGGACCGGGGCGGGCGTAGCGGCGAGCACGCGCCGCACGCCGGGGGCGGACGGCCCCGCGCACCAGCCGACGCACACCGTGGGGGACGCGGTCGGCCGCCGGGGGACGGTAGACGGCGCGGGCAGGGGGCCACAGCGCCAGCAGGAACAGGAGCAGGTAGCGCACAGCGCACCTCCACGTTGGGATGCCGGATGGGAGGTCCGGCGAGGGAATGAGTACGCTCACGAAAACATGAAATCCTCAGGGTTGCAAGTAATTCAGATTCTTTGGATCCTCATCATGTGAGGATTTCATCCTTTCTGTAACCGGATGCCCGAATCGGCTGCCAGCCGTAACATCCTGAGAGTCACCACCGCAGGAGAGCGCCCATGACCGACACCCCACGCCGCCTCAGCGTGCGCCGCCGCCGACTCTCGGAGGAGCTTCGCTCCCTACGCCTCGCCGCGGGCATGACCCTCGACGACGCGGCGAAGGCGACCGAGTGGAGCGTCGGGAAGGTCTCGAACATCGAGACCGGCGTCCGGCTCCGGCCATCCGTGGTCGAGGTACGCGCGTTGTTGGACGTCTACGGCCTGACCGACGAACGCCGCCGTGAATCGCTGTTCGCCATCACCCGCCAAGCAGGGAAGAAAGGCTGGTGGACCAAGTACGGCGACGTGTTCCCGGACGAGTTCCCCGTCCTGGAGTCTGAGGCGACGGCGATCAGCACCTATGAGCCAATGATCATCCCGGGCCTGCTCCAGACCCCGTCATACGTGGAGTTGTTCACTCGCTCCGCGAACCTCGTCCGTGACCCGGTGGACATTCAGCGGGTCGTCGACGCCCGCCGACGCAGGCAGGAGATCCTCACCGGCCCCGACCGCCCGAACCTGTGGGCGGTGGTCGACGCGGGCGCGATCGAGCGCCTCCGGGCCACTCCGGAGGTCTGTCGTGAACAGGCGGGACACCTCGCGGACATGGCGGACGACGGCAACGGTGTCACCGTTCAGGTCGTGCCGTTCAGCGCGGGGATCCACGCCGGGGCCAAGGGCAGCTTCGTTCTCATGGACTTCTCCGCCGCCGACCCGGTCGTGTACCTGGAGATGGATCAGGACGGCCTCTTTCTGGAGGAGTCAGACGAGACAACCCGCTACCGCAACCTCTTCAACCACCTCGTCAGCAGGTCACTGGGGGTCGACGAAAGCGTCGCCTACCTGCGCGAGACAGCCAAGGCAGCCTGAAAGAAGCAACCGATGCTCGTTCCCAACCCCGACGCCCTCGAATTCCGCACGTCCAGCTACAGCGACCGAAGCAACTGCGTCGCGGTCGCGGACGCTCCCGGGGGCGCGGTGGTCCGCGACTCCAAGCACCCGGAGCGCGGGCAACTCCCGTTCTCCGCACCAGAGTGGGCGGCGTTCCTGCGGACCACGAAGGCTTAGGCACAAAATGGAGGGAGCCCCACGTACGCGGGGCTCCCTCACTCATTCCCTCGCCGAGTCTATCGCCCGGATCGCCCGTCGCCCAGACAGCCAACGTCATGGCCGGACCGGGACGGTTGATCTCAGCACGCCATTGTGAAGGTCCAGGCGGGGCAGGAAGGCGACCATGCACCTTTCCATGAACCTGACCTTCCGCAAGTCGAGCCACAGCGACCGAAACGACTGCGTCGAGGTCGCCGACCCGCCCACCGGCGCGGCTGTCCGCGACACCCGGAACCGGCAGCTGGGACACATCTCATTCGTCGACTCGGCCGAGTGGTGCGCCTTCCTCGCCGCCGTCCGACAGGACACGCAGTAGTTCCCTCGGCCAGGGGCCAGGGGCCAGGGACTCCCTGACCCCTGACATTTGACTTCCTCCCGGTCCTGAAGAGACCGGGATTCCGACCGCCCCTGACGGGGCGGTGGCGCTACGCGCCTCGCGGCGCGAGCTGGTTCCCACTTCACCGCGTATCACCGGACACGCGGGCCGTCCCGCCGGGGCCAACGCCGTGACGGCCCGGTTCTCGACCCCTCACCTTTTTATTCGTGAGGGTTATGCGTTTGCGGTCTGCCCGAAAAGGAACATCAGACCTTTTCTGCGCCATTTCCCCCACACACCCGATGCGGGTTCCCTACCGTGTCACCACGGCGTGGACGCGACCGGGCGCACCACCCCGACACTCCTCTCGGACGGTCCCCCGAACTCCATTGACACCATGTTGTCACAATGACAGGATGTTGTCATGAACGCACCACTCCAGCGGACCGTCCACCTCGCCGTCTACGACCAGATGGCGGACTGGGAGGTCGGACACGCCGTCGCGCACATCCGCAACGGGCACGCGCAGCGACGCCCCGGCCGGTACGACGTGGTCACCGTCGGCCTCACCGGCGCGCCCGTCACCACGATGGGCGGACTCAGCGTCCTGCCCGACGTCGCTCTCCACCAGCTCAAACCGTCCGAGAGCTCGATGCTGATCCTCCCCGGCGCGGACGGCTGGGACGTCGAGCCCGAGTCGCTGTCCCCCTTCGCCTCCGCCGCCGGGATCTTCCTCGACGCCGGGGTCCCGGTCGCCGCGATCTGCGGGGCCACGGCCGGGCTGGCCCGCGAGGGGCTGCTCGACGACCGCGCCCACACCAGCGCCGCCCCCGAGTACCTCCTGGCCACCGGCTACACGGGAATCTCCCACTACCGATCCGAGCTGGCCGTGACCGACGGGGACCTCATCACCGCCGGTCCGACCGCCCCGATGGAGTTCGCGCGCGAGATCTTCGCGGCGCTCGACCTGTACTCCCCGCGCGTCCTGGACGCCTGGTACCGGCTCTTCGCCCAGCACGACCCGGAGGCCTTCGCCGTCCTGGCCGAGGCGTCCCGGCCATGACCCCGTCCGTGCCCCCGTCCGACGAACGTCCCTCCGACCTGCTGTCGGGGACCGCGCTCACCGTGTTCCGCCTCAACGGGCAGCTCATGGCGGTGGCCGAGGAACTGGCCCGGCCCGCGGGGCTGACGGCGGCCCGGTGGCAGGTGCTGGGCGCGGTGACCGACGAGCCCCGGCCGGTGTCGGCGGTCGCCCGGCGGTTCGGCGTCTCGCGGCAGAGCGTGCAGCGCATGGCGGACCTGCTGGTGGACCAGGGACTGGCCGAGTACCGGCCGAACCCGGCGCACAGCCGGGCCAAGCTGCTGGCCCTCACCGAGGAGGGCCGGACGGCGATGCGCCGCATCCGCCCGGACCACGCCCGGGTCGCCGAGGAACTGGTGGGCGAACTGGGCGAGGAGGAGGCCAGACGCGCCCTGGAGTCGCTCCGGCTGCTCTCGCGGGCGCTGGAGCGGATCGGGGACGGCTGACGCGCCTCGAAGACGCCCGAGGCCCGGCAGTATCGTCGGTTCCGCACCCTGCGGAAGGAACCCCCGATGATCGACCTGCGCTCCGACACGGTGACCCGCCCCACGGCGGCGATGCGCCGCGCCATCGCCGAGGCCGAGGTCGGCGACGACGTGTACGGCGAGGACCCGACCGTGCGGGCCCTGGAGGAGGAGACCGCGGCCCTGCTCGGGAAGGAGGCCGCGGTCTACGTGCCCTCCGGACATATGGCCAACCAGATCGCGCTGTACGTGTCCACGCGCAGCGGCGAGGAGGTGTGGGCGCACGAACACCACCACCTCATCGGCTCCGAGCAGGGGGCCGCGGCGGTCCTGTCGCGGGTGCAGCCGCGCCTGTACTCCGGCGCCCCCTTCCCCTCCGACGACGTCCTGGCCGACTGGACGCGCGGGGCCGGGGAGGGCGACGCGCACCGCGCCGAACCCGCGCTGCTGTGGCTGGAGAACACCTTCACCGGCCAGGTCGTGCCGCTGGCGGAGCAGCGGCGGGTGGTCGCGTTCGCCCATGACCACGGCATGCGCGCGCACCTGGACGGGGCCCGGCTCTGGAACGCGGCGGCCGCCCTGGACGCGGCGCCCGCCGAGGTCGCCGCGGGCTTCGACACGGTGTCGGTGTGCTTCTCCAAGGGGCTCGGCGCGCCGGTGGGATCGGCCCTGGCCGGTGACGCCGCGACCGTCCGCCGCGCCCGGCGGGCCCGCAAGCTCCTGGGCGCCGGGATGCGGCAGGCGGGGATCATCGCGGCGGGCGCCCTACACGCGCTGCGCCACCACCGGGAGCGGATCCCGGAGGACCACACCCGCGCCATGCTGCTCGCCGAACGGATCGGGGCGGCTCCGGGGCTGTCGGCGCGGGCCCGCACCAACATGGTGCTGCTGCAGACCCCGGAGGGATCGGCCGCGCGTCTGGTGGAACTGCTGGCCCGCAACGGTGTGGGCGCCGTGGCGATCGGCCCCTCGCTCATCCGGCTCACCGTGCACCTGGACATCACCGACGGCGATGTCGACGAGGCCGCGAACGGGATCACCAAGTCCGCCCAGGAGCTGTGATCCTCCCCTCGCCCCGCAGGTCAGAGCCGGGGTCGAGGGCTAGACTTGCCCGACCGCACGCGGAGCCGAGCCGAGGACGAGGTGTGCCGCGTCACATCGCGTAGTAGCATTTCGCGTATGACATTGTCGTACTAGAGAGTGGTTGCACCCCCATGCCGGGAAGAATCCAGTCGATCGAACGCGCCGCCGCCATCCTCCGGCTCCTGGCCAGCGGCGCCCGGGGGCTGAGCCTGGCGGAGATCTCCCGGTCGCTCGAGCTGCCCAAGGGAACCGCGCTGGGCATCCTGCGCACGCTCCAGCACGTCGGCTTCGTCGAGCAGGACCCCGAGTCGGGGCGCTACCGCCTGGGCGGCGGGATGCTGAGCCTGGGCACCCGCTACCTGGACGGCAACGAACTACGCACACGGGCTCTGAACTGGGCGGACACCCTCGCCTCCCGTAGCGGGGAGAGCGTGCGCATCGGCACTCTGCACAAGAACCAGGTCCTGGTGGTGCACCACGTCTTCCGCCCGGACTCGTCCCGGCAGACGCTCGACGTGGGCGACCTGCTGCCCCTGCACGCGACCGCGATCGGCAAGGTCCTGATGGCCTTCGACCCCCTCGCCATACCCGAGGAGGACACCCCGGCCTCCGAGACCGAGGGCGTGGTGTCGCTGCCCGCCTTCACCCGGCACACCGTCGTCTCCCCCATGGCCCTGGAGGAGCAGCTCGTGGAGGTCCGCGACAACGGCTGGGCCTGGGAGTCCGAGGAACTGGTCGAGGGCGAGGTGTCGATCGCCGCCCCGATCCGGGACCGCCGCGGCGTCACCGTGGGCGGGATCGGGGTGCGCGGCGCCGTGGAGCGCCTGGCCTCGGACGACGGCAAGCCGGACATGGAGCAGGTCTCCTACGTCCGCGACGCCGCCCGTGCCATCTCCCGTGACCTGGGGGCGTCCCCCTACTAGGAGGGCACCCGCTCCGAACGCCCGAGCCGTGTCCGCCCCGGGGCCCCGCCATGCCCCGACCCACCCGATCCCCACGAAACCGCTGGTCGGAGTGGTGCGTTCCACCTGGACACCGGTCCTGGCACAGTGCACGTGAACCCACCGTAGATCACCCTCCGTAACATGTGATCCACGCGACACGATTGCGTCACACCGTCTTGACATGGGAAGGAAAGACGGATGAAACTGACGCGTACTTCATACGTCAATGTCGTACGCCGTTCGGTCCACGCCGAGTTCACCCGTTCGACACCCATCCCGGCTTCCCACCCACAGCCGTCCACCGGAAGGCGAACATCCCGATGAGTCAGCAGTACGTCGCCGCGATCGACCAGGGCACCACGTCGAGCCGTTGCATCCTCTTCGACCGGGACGGACGGATCGTCTCGGTCGACCAGCGCGAGCACCGACAGATCTTCCCCCAGCCGGGCTGGGTCGAGCACGACGCCGAGGAGATCTGGACCAACGTCGAGGTCGTCGTCCAGCAGGCGCTCCAGAAGAGCGACATCACCCCGGACCAGGTCGCCGCCGTCGGCATCACCAACCAGCGCGAGACCACCGTCGTGTGGGACCGCGAGACCGGCAAGCCGGTCCACAACGCCATCGTCTGGCAGGACACCCGCACCAACGACATCGTCCGCGAGCTGGGCAACGAGGGCGGCCAGGACCGCTTCCGCGAGAAGTGCGGCCTGCCCCTGGCCACCTACTTCTCCGGCCCCAAGCTCCGCTGGCTGCTCGACAACGTCGACGGGCTGCGCGAGCGCGCCGAGCGCGGCGAGGTGCTGTTCGGCACCATGGACACCTGGCTCATCTGGAAGCTGACCGGCCACCACGTCACCGACGTGACCAACGCCAGCCGCACCATGCTGATGAACCTCCACACGCTGGAGTGGGACTCCGAGATCCTGGACGCGATGGGCATCCCCGCCGCCATCCTCCCCGAGATCCGCTCCTCCTCCGAGGTCTACGGCACCGCCCGCGGCTACCTCGCCGGGACGCCCGTCGCCTCCTCCCTCGGCGACCAGCACGCCGCCCTGTTCGGTCAGACCTGCTTCGACCCGGGCGACGTCAAGGGCACCTACGGCACCGGCACCTTCCTGGTCATGAACACCGGCACCGAGCCGGTCACCTCCAACAACGGCCTGCTCACCACCCTGGGCTACAAGCTGGGCGACGCGCCCGCGGTGTACGCCCTGGAGGGCTCGATCGCCGTCACCGGTTCCCTCGTGCAGTGGCTGCGCGACAACCTGGGCCTCATCTCCACCGCCCCGGAGATCGAGACCCTCGCGCGCACGGTCGAGGACAACGGCGGCTGCTACATCGTGCCCGCCTTCTCCGGCCTGTTCGCCCCGCACTGGCGCAGCGACGCGCGCGGCGTCGTCGCCGGTCTGACCGGCTACGTCAACAAGGGCCACATCGCCCGCGCCGTCCTGGAGGCCTCCGCCTGGCAGACCCGCGAGGTGGTCGACGCGATGAACGCCGACTCCCAGATCGACCTGACCACGCTCAAGGTCGACGGCGGCATGACGGCCGACAACCTGCTCATGCAGATCCTGTCCGACGTCCTGGACGCCGAGGTCGTGCGCCCGATGGTCGCCGAGACCACCTGCCTGGGCGCGGCCTACGCCGCCGGTCTGGCCGTCGGCTACTGGCCGGACGTGGAGACCCTGCGCGCGAACTGGCACAAGGCCGCCGAGTGGACCCCGAAGATGGACCCCGAGGTCCGCGACCGGGAGTACCGCAACTGGAACAAGGCCGTGGAGCGCACGCTCGGCTGGGTCGAGCACCCCGACGAGCAGTAGCCCGCCGCCTCCTCTGACGACCGCTTCCAGGGGCCTCCGGCGCCCGCCGGAGACCCCTGGGAGCGGCACCCGGGGCACACCGCGTGCCCCGCACATCCCCATCACGTGACGGGTGTGTCCAACGTCGTTCCGGTCCCGCGCCCCCCGACGCGGAGCGACGGACCTCCCGCACCCCGCATGCCCCTTTCGGGGCGGAGGTCCTCATGGTTTATCTGGCAGAGTTCGTCGGTACGGCGATCCTGATCCTGCTCGGTGGCGGTGTCGTCGCCGGCGTGGTGTTGGCCAAGTCCAAGTCCAACAACGCCGGCTGGATCGTCATCACGTTCGGCTGGGGTATGGCGGTCGCGATGGCCGTCTACGTCACGGGCACCACGAGCGGCGCCCACATCAACCCGGCGGTCACCATCGGTCTGGCGAGTATCGGGGACTTCTCGTGGTCCCTGGTGCCCGGGTACATCGCCGCCCAGATGGCGGGCGCGTTCACCGGTGCGGTGCTGGTGTACCTCGTCTACCACGCGCACTGGGCGCCGACCGACGACCCCGACGCCAAGCTCGCGGTCTTCAGCACGGCCCCGGCGGTGCGCAGGCCGGTCGCCAACTTCGTCACCGAGGTCATCGGCACCGCGATGCTGCTCCTGGGCATCCTGGGCATCGGCGCCAACTCCGGGCACGTCTCCGGGGGCGAGGTGGACCTGTCCGCCCTGTTCTCCACCGGTCTGGCCCCGCTCCTGGTCGGTCTGCTCGTGCTCGCGATCGGTCTGTCCCTGGGCGGCCCGACCGGGTACGCGATCAACCCCGCCCGTGACCTGGGCCCGCGTATCGCGCACGCGCTGCTGCCGATCCCGGGCAAGGGCTCCTCGGACTGGGGCTACGCCTGGATCCCGGTCGTCGCCCCGATCGTCGGCGGCGTCATCGGCGCCTGGATCTGGAAGCTGGCCGGGTTCGGCGCCTGACGCCCGTCCCGCACACGTGGGGAGCCGGGTACCGCCACGGGGGCGGTACCCGGCTCCCTTCGTCTTCGGGGTCCCACCGAGCCGGCACCGGTACTGGTATTAACCAGAGCGTTCGACAATACCGAACGTTAATCACCTTGGGCGATCAACTCATCATCGAGAGCAAGAATCTCGCACAGATTTTTCCGCACTGAGGCCCGATCCGCGCCATACCCACCGGTAACCAGCAGGGCTATCTTCACCATCGTTCGGCATTGTCGTATTATGCAGGTGACACCTGCCTGAAACGTCAGAGCCCGTTCAGGTACAGGCGCGGCACCCGCCATCCCTCCCGAACGGACGGAGCACCCAGCCATGACCGCCAGAACCCAGCAACACGACATCGCCTCCTCCCGCGCGCACACGCGCGAGGAGCTCGCCCGGGGCACGTTCGACCTCCTCGTGATCGGCGGCGGCATCCTGGGCACGTCCGCCGCCTGGACCGCCACCCAGGCCGGTCTGCGCGTCGCGATGGTCGACGCCGGCGACTTCGCCGGAGCCACCTCCAGCGCCTCCTCCAAGCTCGTGCACGGAGGCCTGCGCTACCTCCAGACCGGCAACGTGCGCCTGGTCGCGGAGAACCACAAGGAGCGCCGCTCCCTGGCCTCCGACGTGGCCCCGCACCTGGTCAACCACATGCCGTTCCTGGTACCCATCTACTCCGGCGGCCCCCACGGAGCCGCGAAGATGGGCGCTGGCGTGTTCCTGTACTCGGCGCTGTCCGCCTTCGGTGACGGCATGGGCCGCCTCCTGTCCCCCAACCAGGCCACCCGGCTCGCCCCCGGCCTGCGCACCCAGGGCCTGAAGTCGGTGGCCGCCTACAGCGACCACCAGATGAACGACAGCCGCATGGCGATCATGACCGTCCGCGCCGCCGCGGACGCCGGAGCGGTCGTGCTCAACCACGCCGAGGTCAAGGGCCTGCGCACCACGCGCGGCCGCGTGACCGGCGCCGACCTGCGCGACCGGGTCGACGGGCAGGAGTTCGGCATCGACGCCCGGCTGGTGCTCAACGCCACCGGCCCGTGGGTCGACCGCCTGCGCGAGATGGAGCAGCCCGGGGTCGCGCCCAGCGTGCGCCTGTCCAAGGGCGCCCACCTGGTCCTGAAGACGCCCGAACCGTGGCGCGCCGCGCTGACCATCCCCGTGGACAAGTACCGCGTCTCCTTCGCCATCCCGTGGGAGGGCCGCCTGCTGCTGGGCACCACGGACGAGGAGTTCACCGGCGACCCCGCCGACGTGGGCGTCGTCCCCGGTGACATCGACCAGATCCTCGGTGAGGCCTCCCTGGGCATCGACGCGCCCTACCTCAACCCGGACAACATCACCTACTCGTTCGCGGGTCTGCGGGTCCTGCCCGGCGGCCCCGGCGGCACGAGCTCGGCCAAGCGGGAGACCGTGGTCACCCAGGGCCGCGGCGGGATGCTGTCGGTGGCGGGCGGCAAGTGGACCACCTACCGGCACATCGGCCGCACGATCCTCGACGAGCTGCGCAAGGTCTCGGCCGTGCCGCTGGCGGAGGACATGTCCGACCCGCTCAAGACGGTGCCGCTGCCCGGTCTGGCCAGCCCCGAGGCGGTCACGCACCGGATCATCATCGACCGCGAGCCGGGCGCGCGCCTGGACCCGCTGGTCGCGCGGCACCTGGCCTCGCACTACGGGAACCTGGCGATGGACATCGCGGGCCTGGTGCGCGACGAGCCCGCGCTGGGCGAGCGCATCCACCCCGACGGTCCCGACATCTGGGCCCAGGTGGTCTTCGCCCGCGACCGCGAGTGGGCGGTCACCGTCGACGACGTGCTGCGCCGCCGCACCACCGTGACCGTGCGCGGACTGGACACCCCCGAGGTGCGCCAGCGCGCCGAGTCCCTGCTCCAGCAGGGCTGACCACGCCTCCGGCCGCCCCGCACTCCCTGGAGGGGCGGCCGGTCCTGAGGGCGTGTCCCGTGGATGCCGCTCATCGCGCGGCAGAGTACGTGTCCGCGGAACACGCC
Source organism: Nocardiopsis lucentensis DSM 44048 (assembly GCF_000341125.1). GTDB lineage: Bacteria > Actinomycetota > Actinomycetes > Streptosporangiales > Streptosporangiaceae > Nocardiopsis > Nocardiopsis lucentensis. The sequence continues at coordinate 22,412 of NZ_ANBC01000450.1, forward strand.
CTGACGGCCCGGCGGCCGGGTCCACGCCCCGGCCGCCGGGCCGCGCCCTTCCTACCCCCGCGCGGCGAAGGCTCCGCCACTGGCGAAGACCGCGTCCGCGAACCGCTCCCCGATCCGCCGGTGCCCGGCGGTGTCCGGATGGAGTCGGTCCGGCAGCGGCAGCTCGTCGTGGTCGGACTCCCCGTAGAGCACACGGCCGTCGAGATGGTGCAGGTGCGGGTCGTCCGCCGCCCTGCGTTCGACGACGCGCGCGAGTTCGTCCCGGATGACGTTCAGCGTCAGCTTCCCGGCGGCCCGCTCCGCCGGGTCCCCGGTCGCGCGAAAGCTCGGCGCGGCGTCCTCCGGGTCCAGCGTCACCGGCCCCGGGGTGTCCTCCTGGATCGGGCAGAGGATGGGGGAGACCACGAGCAGCGGCGTGTCCGGGTGCCCCTCCCGGATCGTGTCGAGGAAGCCGTGCACGGCCGGGACGAAGGCGCGCCGCCGCATCAGGTCGGTGTTGGTCAGGTTGATGCCGATCTTGAGGCTGATCAGGTCCGCCGGGGCGTCCCGGATCGTGCGCGCGGTGAACGGGTCGAGCAGGGCGTTGCCGCCGAACCCCAGGTTGACCAGGTCCACACCGCCCCGTTCGGCGGCGATCGCGGGCCAGATGGCGGTCGGAGCCTCGGCGTTGGAGCCGTGGCTGATGGAGCTCCCGTGGTGCAGCCAGACCCTCCGCTCCCGGTTCTCGGCGGGCAGGACCGGGGCGTCGGTCCGCAGCGCGATCAGCTCGGTGGCCTCCCGGTGGGGCAGCCAGACCGCCACCTCCTTCTCCCGTTCCGGCAGCCCGGAGAAGCGGACCGAGCCGGACCGGCCGCGGGTGGTGACGCCGGTCTGGGCCATCATGTCCACGGTGGTGACGTCGCCTCCGGCCACGCCGCCCCGACCACTGCCGCGTCCGTCGACCAGCAGTTCGTACACGCCCTCCGGCGGGGGCGGCGCGCCCTGGTAGACGGTCCTGGTCGGCACGGTCTCCAGTTCGATGACGGTGGCGCGGGTGCGCAGGCACAGCCGCACGCCGCTGGTGTGGGCCTCGGTCCTCATCAGGGCCTCGTCGGGGTACTGCCGCCGGACCCAGGCGGGCAGGCGGTGCGGTCGGACACCGCGTTCGGTGCGCTCCACCTCGATGGCTCCGCGCAGCATGTCCGGGGTGACGGGGGTGGTGATCCAGTCGGTCATGGTCGTCGCTTCGGTGTCGGGGACGTCGTCGGGCCGAGGTGGGCCGGGGGCACCGCACAGGTTGTCAGTTCGGCTGCGCGATGACACGCGGTTTTTCCCGGGTCCGGGCGGGCCGTGCCGACCGCGCCCCGGTCCGCGCCGGTCGGCCGGGGCGGACCGGACCCGGCCCAGGGCCGGTCCGGGTCCGGGCACACGAAAGCGCCCCCGGTGGCCGAAGCCTCCGGGGGCGCTCTGCGTCGTTACTGCCTAGATGGCGACGACGTTCTCGGCCTGCGGGCCGCGGGTGCCAGCGACGATCTCGAACTCCACGCGCTGGTTCTCCTCGAGGTTACGGAAGCCGGAACCCTGGATCGCGCTGTAGTGGACGAAAGCGTCGGGCCCACCGTCGTCGGGGGAGATGAAGCCGAAGCCCTTCTCGCCGTTGAACCACTTCACAGTACCCTGAACAGTGCCCTGAGCCATGTTCTCTCCTTCAGCTCGGTCTACACGGACGCCTACACACACGCCCGAGTAATTGCCGCGAGCCGATCCACGAGAAACCGCCCGCCGGTCACAAACTCCGCGGGCATACACCAACTGCGAAATTCAACGACTAACAATCACTCACGAACGTATCACAGCCGGGCCAGCCCGCGGGGGATTTCGGTGTGGCAACCCGCACGGAGCCCGGGGGAATACCCGCCCTCCAGCGGCCGGAGCGCACGGTCGTGACTCCGGTCACCGAAACGTCACCCTCAGCTCACCCCGATGTCGCCAGAACGTCGTTGACGCACCTCAGAACGGGTGCCGTGAGCACCGCACCCGAGTCCAGACGAGCACCGTCCGTGATCACGAAGGTGTGCTCCTCCCCCGGCAGCAGGGTCACCGGGGCGCCGTCCGCCACGGCCGAGGGATCGAGGCGATCGGTCTCCACGACCAGATCCCGCAGGAGCACGCGAGCCCGTATCCGTACCCGCAAATCCCCGCCGTCCACACGTGTTTCGGCGTCGAATTCCGGTTTTTCGTAGTCGAGATCCCGGTCCCGCGCGAAGAACCACCACGCCCGCTCCCCCGCGCCGTCGACCGTGAGCACCTCCCCCTCGGCCCGCCCCGGCACGGCCACGCGGTCGGGGACGGGCACGCGCAGGGCCCCACGCGGGGCCACCCGCACGGCGTGCGCGGACGAGGCCAGGACCCCGCGCCCGCCCGTGATGCCGTGCCGCGCCACGGTCACCTCCGTCGTCCACTCCTCGTCGGTGTCGTTGCCCAGCACGACGCACAGCCCCGTCTCCGTCGGCTGCACCGTGGCCACCCGGTCGGCGTAGGCCCCCCGCACCGCGTACCACGCGGGCTTGCGCCGGCCCGCGCCGTCGACCAGCGCCCACGAGGTCACCGGCCAGCAGTCGTTGAGCTGCCACACCACCGTTCCCGTGCAGTGGGGCCACAGGGAGCGGAAGTGCCCGATCCCCAGCTCCAGCGCCCGCGCCTGGAGCACCCGGGTCAGGTAGTGCCAGTCGTCGTAGCCCGGGTCCCGGACACCGAAGTGCTCGTCCAGCCCCCGCGCGAGTTTGGCGTCGCCGTCCTCGGCCTTCTGGTGGTGGGCCACGCCCGGCGAGGCCGGGGCCAGGGGGGCGTCGGAGACCGCCGCGCGCAGCGTGGCGTGGTTCGGCGGCGCCTGGTAGCCGAACTCGGCGACGAACCGCGGCCGGTGGTCCCGGTAGCGGGTGTGGTCGAGCTGGTTCCAGACGTCCCAGACGTGCATGACGCCGTGGGCGGGGTCGTTGGGGTGCCTTCCCTCCCCCGGCGAGTACGGGCTGCCCGGGAGGTAGGGCCGGGTCGGGTCGAGCTCGGCCATCAGGCGCGGCAGCAGGTCGAGGTAGTACCCGGCGCCCCAGGGCCGTCCGTCCAGGACCGGCTTCCAGTCCCAGTCCTCGTGGCCCCACAGGTTCTCGTTGTTGCCGCACCAGACCGCGAGGCTGGCGTGCGGGGACAGCCGGACGACCGCCTCACGCGCCTCGGCCGCCACCTCGGCCGCGATCGGCTCCCCCCCC